>NZ_AUTO01000251.1:0-17530 GCF_000498055.1 Pseudoalteromonas sp. TB51 | reverse complement strand
CTGGGTTTACAAACACCGCATTGCCCGATAAATCAAAGCCGTAAATGCCCTCTCCTACCGCATTAAGTAAAAGTTTGGGGTCATTTAAAAATTGTTTTATCATTGCATCATCCTCGCGAAATATCACGATTATTATGCCATAAAGTGACGCGCTAAACAGTTAAATAAAGTGGCCTTTAATATAAGGCTTAAATAAAGCGTTAATATCTATTTTTGCATTTAACTTTGCCGCAATTAAATAAAGCCCAGCTAGCTTACGATGAATAAACAACGCATCAACGGGCGGTGTATGCCATTGCTGCGACTGTGCGCTTAGCTCTAGCCCTGCATTTTTAATATTAGTTGCTAAGGGGCTGTTTTTAAAGTCAAACTCGCCAGTGGTTCTTAGCGGCTCACACGCCATTAAAAACAAATCAATAACATGGCTTTTGTAAGAATCTAGTAGGGTATCTTTAAAATAACCTATTTCGCGCGCTGCGCTTAACACGCCCGCCCTATTGTTTTCAGTGCCTGCAATAAATAGTGACAGGTAAGCCTTGCTCAACTTACTCGAGATCTCTCGGGTTGCCCCAAAGTCAAATAACACAATTTGCTTACTCTGAGTCTGATAATGAAAATTAGCAAAGTTAGGATCGGTTTGAATTAGCTTAAACTCAAACATTTCTTTAAAAAATAAATCTATGAGCCTAGCTGCAATGTTATTTTGCTCACCTTGAGGTAAATTGCTAAGCGCTTCTATAGGCGTTGCTTGTACATACTCCATTGCAAAAATGCGTTTAGTGTTGTGAACGCCATATACTTTAGGCACTTTAAAATTAACGTGCTGGCTTAGCAACTCACCGTATCTGTTAAGGTAATGTGCCTCGCGTTCATAATCAGCCTCGGCAAGTAGCTGCGCTTTAGCCTCATTTATGAGTGGCTGTATATCAAGCTCTTTAGGGATTAACCGCGCAATGTTTAATAGTGCAATAACATTGTCTACATCGCTATGTACACTTTGCGCTATACCTGGGTATTGAATTTTTACCGCCAGCTTTTCACCATTTTCTTGATAAGCTAAGTGCACTTGGCCAATAGACGCCGCTGCAAATGGCCTAAGTTCAATATGCGAAAAACGATTAAGCCAGTCTTCACCCCATTCACTTTTAAGTACCTTAACTAATTGATTGTGCGGCATCGGGTTTGCATCAGCGCGAAGCAATGCGAGTAATTGAGTAAGTTCAGGACTTAATAGCTCGCCAGCATCCATAGACAATAATTGCCCTAGTTTCATGGCAGCACCACGAAGGTGTGCTAGCTGAACAGCTAGTTTTTCTATGTTTTTAGGTTGTAAGAGTAAAGCTTTATTATTCCAACCATTACCCGTGAGCGCACTTTTAGTGCCATCTATAAGCATGTTGGTTGCAACACCACCGGCTAAGGAGCCAAGCTTTGCAAATCGAGAGAGTCTTGAGGTAGGTATGCTGCGCGAAGCTGCCATTGTAAAAACCTAATTAGCCTGAGAAACAGGCTAATTAATACGTATATTTTACTGGGCTCGATCTAATTAACCAAACGTTTTGGTAATAAAACTATCGCAAGCAGTGTGCTGTACATTAAAGGCGCGGTACTAATTTAATTGCCCCTTCAACCACTTTCATATCAAGGGGTAATTTGCTTAGCAGCATCATTTTAGGGTCATCCATATTTAACGTATAAACAGGGTTGAGGGCTAAAAAAGCATTAATTACTTCCATCGCTTCATTATCAAGCGCCGCTAAATTACCTTTAAAGCCACCTGCATCCACACTCGAATCTAGTAGTTTAACATTGCGTAAAAACACGGCTTTTTTTTCACTGTCGTAAAACGGGCTACCTTCAATTTGCAGCTTTAAGCGTACTGGGTATTTCAGTGCAAATGCATTTATTTCTGCACTTGAGTCTGCACCAAGTACTACTACATCACGGTTATCTGGACCAATATTTACACTTAAATCGTTTACATCAAACTGCACTGGCAGCCCCATTAAGCTCACCTTTTCGCTTAACTTAGGCAACTGTTTACCTAGCACACTTTCTACTTCTGAGCTGGTAAATGAGTAAACAGACACGCCTTGTGTAGAATTACATGCGCTTAAAAGTAGTGTGGTTAAAAACAGTAATAAAATTCTCATGCTAACCTTTATCCTCGTTGTAATTATAAAAAAGCCGCTTAAACAGCGGCTTTTATTATGCAATACCTGTAGTTCATACAAGTTAATTACATATTATGCTGTAAAAATAGTTTTAATTTTAGCTAGTGTGTCAGGCTCAACTGAACCCTTACTGAGCGCTAATAGCTGCTTTAAATAATAGTTTAAATCAGCATGCTCACCACGGTGTTTATCATCAAGCATGGCGACTTGCTCTGCCATTCTAAGAGCTGCATTTTGCGAGCTTACATTGGCAAGAATTTCCATTCTTGTAATAAGTTGTTCACTACTAAGCGACGTCGCTAACGGTGCTTGAAATTGGCTTGGCACTACATCGTTGTTTTCAAGTGCAGTGATCAGCGCTTCAAATTGCGCATGCTGCGCTTGGCTTGTAAGTAAAGCTAGCTTTTCGTCAATAGCACTTAATAATGCTGCCACTTTTGACGCAAGCGATTTATATTGCGCGTAGCCTTTCACTTTGGTTTCTAGGTCATGCAATTGGGCTTTTTGATTTACTTGTTCAAGGGCACTTTCTAGCTCAGCCAGTTCTATTGCAGCTTGTTTATCTGTTTCGTTTTGAGCCAGCTTTTGCTGCTCAAACTCACTGCTACGTTTGCTAAAGGTTTCATCGTTATACTGGCGAAACTTTTGCCACAGCGCATTTTCGGCTTTTAAACCTGCAAAACCTATACTTTGCCATTGCTGTTGTAATTGCTTTAACTCTTGGCATGCTGCAGCTAAATCTTCACTTTGCGAAAGCGCTGAGGCGCGCTCCACTAAGGCATTTTTTTGTGCTGCGTTACCTTTATGGTATGCATTTAATATAGCAAGTACGCTCTGCTGCTGTGTTTTAAAGCTTTCGTTTAATACGCGGTATGTTTTAGGGTCAACTTTACCTACGCTACGCCACGCTTTATTTAAACGGTTGTATTGGCTTTCAAACTGCTTCCAATCAAAGCTTTCAATAGCGGTGTCTTGCTCGCTTAGTGCTTGCATATCGTTTATCAGTACTTCACGCTGGGCTTTTGCAGCTTCGCGCGCCACTTCTTGCTCGGCAAAGTAACTACGACACGGTGCAAACAACAGCTCTATGTTGCTATCAAACTGCTCACCTTGTTGTTTTTCTTGCTCTGTATCTAAACGGCCAAGCTCGTTCCAACGCTTACGAAACGCTTTAACTTGCTCAGCACGCTGTTGTGGGTCGTCACACGGTTGGTCGACTAACCCGGCCACTTCTTCAAGTAAGGCTTCGCGTTTTGGCGCGGCTGCGTACTTTTGCCAATCTTTTGCTTCTGCAAGTTGTGCTTCTAAATCGGCTTTTAAGTTTACTAGTGGCTGCTGAAATTGCGGTGTTAACTTATCAAACAACTCTTCAAAGCCTTTAAATACACCAAAAGCAACATTAAAGCGGCCTTGCTCAATAAGGCGTTTTACATCGCGTGCTTTACGTTTGGCTGTGCTTTGGTTTTTTTCAAGCGGTTTTGTCAGCTCACTCATTTGCGCTAAAAACTGCTTTTTATGCGTATTTAATTGCGATTTAAAGTTTTGCTGCAATGCCCCATCAACCACATTTAAATGGCTACGAGTTTGTTTAAATGCGTTATTAAAACGAGTTAAAACATCATCGTAATCAGCTAGCTGCTCCGCAGGCTCAATTTCTTTAAGCTGTTCAAAAGCAATTTTATACTGTGCAATTGCGCTACTAAGCTCTGGTAGTTTAGCCACCTGATTGAATAGTTTTTCTAGCTTTGTAATAACTTGCTTAGTTTGTGCGTTATCGCCGTGTTGGGCATCGGTTAACGTTTGCTTAGCTTGCGCTACTTTAGCCTCTAACCAATCTTGCTGAATTTGCTCTGGGGTTTCTAAGCCTAATTGCAACGCGTTTTCTATTTCTTCGCTCAATGCCTCAAGTGTTGCCAGAGCTAATAATTGACGTTGTTGCTCGGCTAAACGCTGCTGTTGTTGCTCGTGCTGCGCTTTTAAAGTAGCAATATGCGCATCGAGTTTATCGGTAATGCTGATGTATTTTTTATCTAGCTCTTTAACGTGCTCTTTGCTTAACCATTTAAGTTCAAGTGCTTGCCACTGCGCCATTAACTCGCCGGCTTGTGGGTTTACTATGGCGTAATCGTTTTTATCTCGCAAGGCGTTTAGCTTAGCTAAAATAACGCGTGTTGCGCTCTCTACCTGAGCGGGCATTTCAATCGCTAAGCGTTCGTTTTCAACGTGTTGCTCAAGCTGCTGCTTAGCATCGCCTTTAGCATGCTTTACTAATGGTTTAATAAGTTGATGCGTTATAACGAGCTCTACAAGTTGGCTTTGAAGCTCTTCGCTGCCCTCTTTAAACGCTTTTTCAATTAATTTAGGATTTGCTAAGCGCTTTAAAAGTTTAACGCGTACTTGCAGTTCTTTCTCTGCAAAGGCGAGTTTTTCTAGTGTTTTAACCGGTGCAAAACGGTCTATATACTCACTTTTAATTTGCGTGCTCAGTGCGCTTTCGTTGTTTAACACTGCGTTTGAAATTTGTATTTCGGCTACATCTTTTAGCGCGTGATCTTGTTTATAGGCTTTCCACCACAGTGGTAAGTTATTTACTTTTTGTAATGCTTTGCGGCGTATTTCGGCTGAGTTATCTTCCAGCGCTAATGTGCTTAAAATTGATGCGTCGCGCTCTACATCAAGTTTTTCAATTGCGTCTAGACGAACTTGCTGCTTTGGGTGTTTCCACTTAGGTGTAAAAAGGTGTTTAAAGATCATGTTCACTAAACCTAGCTATTTCGTTTTCTGATTTAAATTCTTTTTGTAGTTGTGCTTTTGTCTTTTGGATCATTTCGCCATTAGCGCCAATGGTAAATTGCTCGTTTGATTGCGCTATTTTAGCTTGGTAAAGCATAACAAGTTGCACCGTTTGTTGCTTTTGCTCATCAGAGAGCGGCGTGCCATCGGGCCATTTGCCGGTTGAAGCACCGTACTGTAAACGCTCAAATAATTCTGGGGTTATATTTTGTACAAGGTTGTCAATATTCATGTCATCTTTTCTTTTTTAGAGTCACTAAAATAACGCGGTTTACTAAGTACCAAATACAGCCAACACCAATCGCTACTGTATACGCGTACCATTGCAGGGTTTCTTTTGCGGGTTGTAAAAAGTATAAGCAAAAAAAGCCACCTAAAAATAGTATGAGCGCCAAGAAAGAATGGTTCATAAACATTTGCTGTTTTTTAATTCGCTGTTCGCGCTGAAGCTGTTGTACCTGCTCAGAGTTAAGCGCGCCAATGTTACTATTGCAATGCGGACACTGCTGATGTTTATCTGAAATTGATTTTGCACATTTGGGGCAATGAATAATCGCCATACTACTCTCCATACTACGCATAAAAAAAGCGCCTTGCGGCGCCTTTTATTGTACTTGTTTTATTGCTCGTTGTCTTTTTTGAATTTAACCCAGTAGTCATCTACGGATTGTTTCATTTCTTTGCGCAATAACATAATGCCAAATAAGTTAGGCAAGGTCATAACGACAATTGCAACGGCTGCTAATTTCCATACTAAAGTGGTATCGGCAAACGAAGCCCAAAAGAACGCAGCAACATAAAATACGCGATACGGCATAACTGAGCGATTACCAAGTAAGTAAATCATGGCACGGTCACCATAGTACGACCACGCTATGGCAGTAGAAAATGCGAATAACAATAAGCCTATCGATACTATGTATTGACCGCTATCGCCAAAAAAGCCTCGGGTAAACGCTTTGGTTGTCAGCTCTGCTGAGTGCACTAACGATTTACCAATTAAACTAATGCTGTCGTCGGTTGGCATACCGTTTTTAACTTCAACAATCCCTGTGTACTTATGTTTGTCGGTAATACCAAAACGTATGTCTTCACCAATTGAGCGTGAATGTAATACGGTAAAGCCATTACTTGTTGGCTCGCCATTAACTACATCAATGTTGCCGTTGAATAGCTCTACCTTGCTATCATTACCGTTTAGGTAATTGTATAGCTCTTGGCGCTGCGCTTCGTTGGTTTCTGAGTAGTCACCTTTAATAATGCTCATTGACGATCGTTCAAAATGTGTTTCGAATTTTTCATTCCACACACCCGACGATAAAATAACTAAGCCTGTTAATGTACAAATAATAATGGTATCGATAAACGGCTCTAAAATTGAAACCATTCCTTCAGACACAGGTTCATCAGCTTTTGCCGATGCGTGGGCAATGGGTGCAGAACCTTGACCGGCCTCATTTGAGAACAAGCCACGGTTTACACCTCTGTTAAATGCATACGCAAAAGAGGCACCTAAAAAGCCACCGGCTGCAGCAGAGCCTGTAAATGCATCAACAAATATTGACGCAAACGAAGGGCCGATGTTTTCAATGTTATAAAAAATAACACCTAACGCACCTATGATATAAATCACGGCCATAATGGGCACAACGCGTGATGTAATAGCAGCAATACGACGAATACCACCTAAAATAACCAACGCAAGTAAAATAGATAACACAGCACCGGTTGCCATAGGTGCAAAGCCAAATGTGGCTTCCATACCCTGCGCTATGTTGTTAATTTGTGGCAAACTGCCCGTACCAAAAGAGCTAATTACAGTGGCAACGGCAAATAAAATAGCAAGCCACTTCATGTTTAGGCGTTTATCCATGTAATACATAGGGCCACCGGCCATGGTACCATCTTGGGTTTTTTCGCGGTATTTATGTGAAAGCGTAACTTCTACAAATTTGGTGGTCATACCAAAAAATGCCGTCATCCACATCCAAAATAATGCCGCTGGGCCACCAATAGAAATAGCCAAGGCTACCCCACCAATGTTACCTGTACCTACCGTACCAGAGAGCGCAGTAGCCAGTGCCTGAAAATGAGTTGTGTCACCCTCGGTGCCTTTTTTATCAAATTTACCTGTAACTACCTTACACGCATGTTTGAAATAACGAATTTGTGGGAACTTTAAATAAATAGTAAAAAATAGACCGACTCCTAGCAGCACATAGGGAAACCAAACTGCGCCCCCTAACATGCCATCTAGGCTATCTAAAAGTTGTCCGAATGCATCCACGCTAAATACCTCTTATTATTTTATTTGAGACTGTTGATTGTTTATTACTTACTCAGAGCTAGGTAATACGATAACTAAGCTATTGCGCACTTTTATTATTTGTTAATTTTGTAATAAAAAAGGGCAACATTTTAATGTTGCCCTTACCTTATACTAATTTATCTTAATTTATCAACGACATTTACGATTGCCGCTAAAGTATCTTGACCAAATTGATACGAGCGGCGGTCTGACCNCCAGCCGTAATCTGGGTCTGGTAAGTCGTTATTGTCTTTAAAAGGCATCTCAATTGTGTAAGTAAGTGCTTTAAACTCTTCTGCCGTTGCAGATGAGCCAACTGTTAAATTAGCTTTGCCCGGCTCGTCTTTATCGTAACCGTGCTCATCTTGAAACTCTGGCGTTATAGTAAGCAGCGCTGCTTTAAAGCTATCTTCTAAGTCTTTTAAGCGGTCATCGTAGCTTGGAATACCTTCACTGCCCGCCACAAAGTTATAAGGAATAGCTTCATCACCGTGTATATCTAAATGCATATCGAGGCCAGTTTCGCGCATTTTATTCAGTACTAAATACACTTCTGGGCTATTTTCCATGCTAGGCGTTTGCCATTCACGGTTTAAGTTAACGCCTTTTGCGTTAGTACGAAGGTGACCACGTACGCTGCCATCTGGGTTCATGTTTGGTACTACATAAAATACAGCTTTTGATAAAAGAGCAGCGGCATGCGGGTCTTCATCATCTAGTAGTTTGTGTAATAGCCCTTCTACAAACCATTCTGCCATAGTTTCGCCTGGGTGTTGGCGCGCGGTGATCCAGATTGTTTTTTTATCTTCACTAGGCTGACCAATTTTAAGCACGCTCATATCACGGCCATCAAGTGTTTCACCTAATGTTTGTAATTGGCAAAGCTCTTCGCTTTGCGCCCAGGCTAATAAATCTAAATGACGGTCGTAGCTATATGGCGCAAAGTAAGCAAAATATACACTGGGGCATTCAGGCTCTAGTTCAAAGGTAAGCGTGCCATTTTCGTAATTTGAAGGCACACGGAACCATGTTTGACGGTCGTATGAGGCAACAGCTTGGTAGCCTTCCCATCCATCTGGGTAGGCAGAATTTTCTAAATTATTAATGTTTAACTTATGCAGTTGATAAGGCGTTGTTTCTAGACGAAAGTGAAACCACTGGTAAAATTCAGACTGGTGATCGTTGTTTATCTCTAATTGAATATTTAACGGATCGTTGGCTTCGATAACCTTTATGTTACCACTATCAAAATTGCTGCTGATTTTCATGAAAAAACCTTAAGGTAGAATAAGTTTATCTGCTTTGTTAGGCACGTTGATATTTTGGATTAAATTGACTCTATTTTTGGTCACTAAATTACAAAAAAGAGCGGCCTAAAAGTGCAGAACTGACACTATTTAAAAACCTGTACTGTGGATAATTAAGCTATCTCAAGCAGATTGCAGGTTAAATAGTAAAATGCATTATTGAATGAAATCAAATAAGCATTTCAATAATTAAAGCCTACCACACAGGGTGCACTTTAAAAATATAACGCGACTAAAAAAGCCAGCAAAAAAGCTGGCTTAGTATAATTGCGTTTAAATTAGCGAGGTAAGCTTGGGAAAGCAACTTCAGCCATATCACGCATACAACGAACTACTTGGCAGCTGTAGCCAAATTCATTGTCGTACCATACGTATAAAACAACGCGGTTACCTTCAACAATTGTTGCTTGCGAGTCTACAACACCTGCGTAGCGGCNGGCTACCGACTAAATCGGTAGATACGATTTCGGTTGATGCGGTGTAATCAATTTGGTCGCGCAGCTCTGAATGCAGTGCTGTTTCGCGTAAAAACGCATTTAGCTCTTCAACAGAGGTGCTGCTATTAAGGTTTAAGTTTAATATAGCAAGCGACACATTAGGTGTAGGCACACGAATCGCATTACCTGTTAGCTTACCTTCAAGCTCAGGAAGCGCTTTAGATACCGCTTTAGCTGCGCCTGTTTCGGTAATTACCATATTAAGTGCAGCAGCACGTCCACGACGCTCTGCTTTGTGGTAGTTATCAATAAGGTTTTGATCGTTTGTGTATGAGTGTACGGTTTCTACGTGGCCGTTATTAATACCAAACTTATCGTTTAATGCTTTAAGCGTTGGCGTAATCGCATTGGTAGTACAGCTTGCTGCACACACGATTTTATCTTCAGGCTTAATGTCTTGGTTATTTACACCATAAACAATGTTTTTAATGTTGCCTTTAGCCGGTGCTGTTAATAGTACTTTTGCAGCCCCTTTAGACTCTAAGTGCTGACCAAGGCCTGCTTCGTCTTTCCAAATACCAGTGTTATCAACTACGAGTGCATTTTCGATACCGTAAGCGGTGTAATCAACTTCACTTGGCGAGTTAGCATAAATCACTTGGATGTAGCTGCCATTCGCTTTAATTGCATTACGCTGCGTGTCAATTGTGATTGAACCATTAAATGGACCATGAATTGAATCGCGACGCAGTAAGCTTGCACGTTTCTCAAGGTCGCCTTCTTTACCGCCACGTACAACAATTGCGCGTAAACGTAAGTCGGCATAAGGGCCTGATTTTTCGATTAGTAAACGTGCTAACAAACGCCCTATACGACCAAAGCCATACAATACAACATCCCGCGGCTCTTTGGCTGGTGAGTCTGCAATTTCGGCTAATTCGTCTTTAACAAATTCATCAACTGTGCGGCCATTAGCAGCATCGCTGTACAAATAGCTATAAGCAAGTTTACCAATATCAATACGTGCTGAGTTTAGCTCCATTTTACTAATGGCTTCTAAAAACGGAAAGCTCTCGCGTAAACGTAATTTAGTGCCTTCAAATTGCGCTACAGTTTTGTGTGATTTGATAATATCGATAGTACTGGCATTAACGAGAGGACGGCCATATACAGCGATTTCTATGCCACGGTTACGATAAAGCTTACCAATGATAGGTTGCATGCTTTCAGCGTAATCTTGGCGTTCTTGCCAACTATTTGTATATTCTAATTCGTGAGATGAGGTCATTTTATTTACCTAATTTAATCATTTTGAACGGATAGCCTTTAGAAATGCATTAGATTTTGAGAGTAATGCACTTCAGGCAGGGCTATTCTAAGTTAATCTAAAGTTATTCTCTACTGTTAGCGCACAAATGATTGCGCTAGAATAGTAATGTATATATTCATTTGAGGTTAAGGGATGGTTTTAAGAGCAAGCGCAATACTAACAATGCTAGCGTTAACAGGATGCGAAGAACCACTGACTCTCGCTCAGGTATGTAAAGAAACACCTGGCTTTTGTAGTGATTTAAATAAAGATAGCCATTGTAAAAATGAGCGCTCTGAGGTTATTTTAAAACGCTATATAGAATATAAAAAACCCACAGATGAAAACAAATACCAATTGCTTAAGGGGTTTGAGTCGTATAATCAATGTATTACTTTAGCCGCAAAAATAGAACATATTAAACTAAAGTCTAAAACAACATCGCGTATTGAAGGTCAGCTTACTAGCATTAAAGAGATGACGCGACTTTATCAAGATACAAAAAACACTAACCACCCAGGTTTGCTTTACTATCATTGGTCACGTAACAATGAGCAAAGTGCGCTGACTCGATTACTTGCAATGGAAAATGAGGAAAGCGTAACCAACAGTGCAGAAATGCAGTTTTATCTAGCCTCTTATTACATTAAGTTTGACGATGAAAAAACAATTGATTTGCTATATAAAACGCTTGAGCTAAATAAACAAGGCCAACAGCCAAATCCTGAAGTGTATACCTCGTTAATCAGCTTGTTTTATAAACATGATAAATATAAGCACGCTTACATTTTTTCGAAAGTGGCGCAAAGCGCTGGCATTGAAAATATAGATTTACTACCCATTGAGCACCAACTGATGAGCGACGGTAAAAATTTAGATGCACTCGATGCCCTTGCTCAACAAACGTATGAACAAATACAAAACGGTGAGTTTGTATCGCCGCGAGAATTTTAGGTAAGCAAAACCCCCTGGCAATAAATGTGTTTTAAAACATGATGCCAGATGTTTTTTTAAATAAAAAAGGCAGCTTACGCTGCCCTTTTTTATTTTGCTTTGCTTGTGCCCACTTCTACACGGGTTTTAAGCTTTTGACCTGGTCTAAAGGTCACCACGCGGCGCGCCGAAATAGGAATGTCTTCTCCTGTTTTCGGGTTACGGCCTGGTCTTTCTTTTTTATCACGAAGATCAAAGTTACCAAATCCAGAGAGCTTAACCTGCTCGCCTTTTTCAAGCGCTGAGCGGATTTCTTCAAAAAACGCTTCAACTAAATCTTTGGCATCTTTTTTATTGATCCCGAGCTTTTCAAATAGGTGTTCAGCTATGTCGGCTTTAGTAAGCGCCATATCTAGTCCCTCAACGATGCATTAAACTTTTCGGCCAATGTGGCCACCACGTTATCAACTACCAGATTGATATCTTTCTCTTCGAGTGTTCTATCAACCGCCTGCAGTGTTAGAGCAATCGCCAAACTCTTATAATTTGGCTCAATACCTTTGCCCTTATACACATCGAATAAGTTTAGGTCAACCAATTGATTTCCGCCAACTTTTTCTATTGTGCTTAAAATATCGCCTGAATTAACGCTGTCAGCCACTAAAATCGCGATGTCGCGGCGGTTTGAAGGGAATTTTGAAACCCCTACAGCTTGCGGTAAATTTCTTTTTTCTATTGCAGACATTTCTATTTCAAATACAAAAGTTGCGTTATTGATATTTAACGATTTTTGCACTTGAGGATGAAGAGCACCAAAAAATCCTACCTTTTTACCTTCAACATAAATAACTGCTGATTGGCCTGGGTGTAATCCGTCTGACTGCTCTGCTTTAATTTCAAAACGGCTTGTATCGTTGGTGATTGCTAATAAGGCTTCAACATCACCTTTTAAGTCGTAAAAATCAACGTTGCGTTTTTGCTCAACCCAATGCTCGCCGTGTGCAAGGCCAGTGATCACACCGCCAATGACAGGGACTTGCTGCAGGCCATTTTCTGCGCTGTCGTCGCTGATAAATTTAAGACCATGCTCAAATAAACGAATACGTGGTTGTTGACGGTTTTGATTATACGCAACCGATGCTAAAAGCCCTGGCATTAAGCTTACACGCATAGCCGACATTTCAATTGAAATTGGGTGCGGCAGTATAAGCGGATTACTTTGTGGGTGTATAATAGCTTGTGCTTTAGGGTCTACAAAGCTGTACGTAATTGCTTCTTGGTAGCCACGTGTCACTAACGTATTGCGAAACTTACTTAGCGCAATTGTTGACTCGTCATGTGTAGTCATTTTTAATTTTGCGGTTGGCGCAACATTTGGAATACTGTTGTAACCATAAACACGAGCAACTTCTTCAATTAAGTCTTCTTCAATACGAATATCAAAGCGGTAGCTTGGAATATCAGCGCTCCAGCTGTCGTTTTCAAACTTAACGTCTAACCCTAAACGAGTCAGAATATCAGTCACTTTCTCATCGTCAATATGATGACCAATTACTCGGTCTAAACGCGCACGACGTAGGCGTACTTCTGTCACCTTTGGCAGTTTATCAGCAGCCACAGCTTCTACAACAGGGCCTGCTTCGCCACCAACAATATCAAGTAATAAAGCAGTTGCGCGTTCCATTGCATCGTGTTGCAGGGTAAAATCTACGCCACGCTCATAGCGGTGTGATGCATCGGTATGTAAGCCGTAACTACGGGCTTGACCTGCAATTGCGACTGGGTTAAAAAACGCGCTTTCTAATAAAATATCAGACGTTTTTTCTGTAACACCTGATTGCTCACCGCCAAAAATACCGGCAATTGCAAGTGCTTTATTATGATCGGCTATCACAAGTGTTGATTCGTTCAGTTTTGCAGTATTGCCATCAAGCAATACTAACTCTTCGCCTGCATTGGCGCTGCGAACCTTAATGCCGCCTTCAATTGCATTTAAATCAAATGCATGCATTGGGTGGCCAAGTTCTAGTAATACATAGTTAGTAACATCAACAACAGGGTCAATTGAGCGAATCCCACTACGGCGAAGCTTTTCAACCATCCAAAGCGGTGTTTCTGCATCAAGGCTAATGCCTTTGATTACACGCCCTAAGTAACGCGGACACGCATCAGAATTAACAAGCTCGATAGATACTTCATCGTCAATAGTGCCGCTAACTGCTGGAATTTGTAGCTCGTTTACATCAACGCTGTTTAATACACCTACTTCGCGTGCAAGGCCTTTTATACCCAAGCAATCACCACGGTTTGGCGTTAAATCAACATCAATTATGTTGTCATCAAGGCCTAAGTATTCGCGCAGGTCTGTACCAATTGGCGCATCGCTTGGCAATTCCATGATGCCGTCGCCTTCTTCGCTAATACCTAGCTCAACAAAGGCACACAGCATACCGTGTGATGGCTGACCGCGTAATTTGGCTTTTTTAATTTTAAAGTCGCCCGGTAAAACAGCGCCCACTGTTGCAACAGCGACTTTAATGCCTTGGCGACAGTTTGGCGCACCACACACAATATCAAGTAGCTCATCGCCACCTACATTGATTTTAGTAACGCGAAGTTTATCTGCATCTGGGTGCTGTGCGCACTCAACCACTTCACCAACTACTACGCCGTTAAAATCCGCTGCCGCGCTCTCAACTGCGTCAACCTCAAGGCCAGCCATAGAAAGCTGTTCCGAAAGAGCTTGCGTATCAATAGCAGGATTTACCCACTCTCTTAACCACTTTTCACTAAATTTCATTTTATATTTTCACTCTTAACGGAACTGGTTTAGGAATTTTAAGTCATTTTCAAAAAATGCACGTAAGTCGTTTACGCCATAGCGCAGCATGGTTAAGCGCTCTACGCCCATACCAAAAGCAAAACCGGTGTATTTTTCTGGGTCAATACCTACTGACTTAAGTACGTTAGGGTGAACCATGCCACAACCTAATACTTCAAGCCATTTGCCGTCTTTACCCATAACATCTACTTCAGCTGAAGGCTCTGTAAATGGGAAGAATGAAGGACGGAAACGAATTTCCATGTCTTCTTCAAAAAAGTTACGTAAGAAGTCGTGTAAAATACCCTTAAGCTCTGTGAAGCTTACATCAGTATCAACCATTAAACCTTCTACCTGATGAAACATCGGAGTATGCGTTTGGTCGTAGTCGTTACGATATACTCGACCTGGCGAAATAATTCGCAGTGGCGGTTGCTCTGTTTCCATAGTACGAATTTGCACACCACTTGTTTGGGTACGCAGTACTAACTTAGGATTAAAATAAAAGGTATCGTGATCAGCGCGCGCTGGGTGATGCTCAGGAATATTTAGCGCATCAAAGTTATGAAAATCATCTTCTACTTCTGGGCCTGATTTAACTTCAAAACCTAGCTCGCCAAAAAAGCTTTCTATACGCTCGATTGTGCGTGTTACCGGATGAAGGCCACCCGTAGGCATTACGCGCCCTGGTAAAGTTACATCAATTGTTTCAGCTGCTAGCTTTTCTTCAAGCGCTTTACTTGCTAAAAGCTCACGCTTTTCGTTAATGGCTGCTTGTACATCTTGCTTAGCTTGGTTAATTACTTGGCCTGCTTCTTTGCGTTCTTCAGGAGCAATTTTACCCAGTGTTTTAAGTAAGCTTGTGATTTCGCCTTTTTTACCAAGGTAATTAACCCTGATCTCTTCTAGTTGCGCGATTTCACTGGCACTGGCAACTGCCTCAAGTGCTTGCGCTAAAATATTTTCTAAGTTCATTCGATACCTGATCTTTCACAGAAGGTGATTACAATTTTGTTGACTAATGATAACTGAAAGCAGGGTCTAGATTCTAGACCTACTACAGCTTTAACGTTGATTTTATGAAGGGAATTGTTAATTTTCGTTGTGCGGCCATTGATGCATGATCTAATTTGTCTAATACGTCTAATAAAGCACGCATATCACGACTCAAGCGAGTCAATAAAAAGCGCGCGCATTCATCGCTTAGTTCAAGCCCACGCATATGCGCTCGCTTAACCAGTGCTTGTGCTTTATCATCATCACTCATTGATCGAATTTGAAAGGTAGTTCCCCACTTTAGCCGAGACTCTAAGTCGGGCAAGGTGATATTAAGCATGTCAGGGAGCAAATCGGCCGTAACCACTAACATTTTTCCGGGCTCGTTAAAGCGATTAAAAAAGTTAAAAAGGGCTTTTTCCCATGCGTCATTGCCAGCGACTAAGTGCACATCATCAATACATAATACGTCAAGTGCTTCTAAACCATCTAACACCATAGGGCCAAAGTCGATAACTTCACGCATAGACAACAGCATGTTTGACAAGCCACGCTCTTGGGCTTGTATGCAGGTTGCGTACAATAAGTGGGATTTACCAGAATCGCCTAAGCCACACAAATAAGTGTACTGAAATTTGTTGGCAAGCTTTGAGAAGCTCGCTTTAAGGTGGTTTACCTCTAAAGAGTCTTCCCCACCAAAATAAGAAGCAAATGTTTCATCATCAGGCAAGGTGACTGGTAGTGCCATTTGCATTGGCTCAGCACTTAGCATTACTCACCGACCCACTGATACTCAAGACTGTTTTTGTCTACAACATGGTAAAATGCGCGAGGGTCAACATAATCTCTAAAGGCACTATCAAGCCCAAGGCCTTTTTTAAGATCGCCCACACTGCCGGTGTGGTTAAGCTTAAACTCAACAAATTCTGGGGTTTTGCGCATTATGGTTGCTTGCGTCACTACACTCAAACTTTGTAGACGACGCTTTGCAAGTTCAATATCGACAAAGCTTTGAGTGCCTTTTAAGGTGAGCGTAGCCGCAGCCTGTTCATAATACGCGTTAGGGTCGATAGCGTATTCATTGGCTAATCCCAACGCTAAGCGGTCTATCATCTGGCCTACTATTTGCTGTTTATCACCTTCAAGACGGTTTGAATCGAATAAATCGTCATTAGTAAAACGCCAGTCTAAAATCCAGGTTTCGCTGTCGGGCTCTTGATACATTCTTGCTGTAATGCTTCGCTCTGCACTATAACGGCGCGACGCCTCTTCAACAGGCTCTGAAAAATTACCCCATACTTCAGGAATGGCAACCAAACGTCTGTCTTGTAAATCTAATAGTGGCACTACAACGGGTAAACCACGTCGACCCGCTTTGTCATATATAAGCTGCTCTAACTGAGGATAGCTTTCTTGTGTAACAAGCTCTCTACGCCAGTTATCTTCAATACCTAACCAAATAGCAACTAATGGGCGCTGGACGCCCCAAAGAGGTAAATTTAATTCTTTGATTAATTCATTTATTTTACGCGCTTCAAATTTAACAACTAGATTAAGCTGTCCATTTGCTTTTTCGTCGTATTCAAACTTGAGCATGTAATCTGAAATGTTTTTGGTGCGTCGTTGAGCAAGCTTATTTTGATCAGCAGATTCATCCCCGCTTACCTTTACTAAAACATTGAGTAATGCTTTGCGGCTAGCGGCTAAACGCGTGTCTCGACTTTTATCATCGACTTTTAATATATCTTGATACAGATCAGTTACTTCAACTGCCGACACAGAGAGACAAAATATAAATGATATGGCACTAATTAATAATCTATACACTGGCTATTAGTTCTTGGTTTTAAACTATTTTGATCCTAAATCAAAGCCAGTAACAAAGCAAAATTATATTTGTAATCTAGCTATGTTGAATAAATATTGTTTATCTTAAAGCTTAAATACAGAAACAAACTGCTACTTAGCTATATGTAAAATGGGTTGTGATTGGTGAGGCGAGCCTTATCCGCGGGTTTCGTGATACTCAACCCACGCTACGCAGGTGGTGATATTACGTAAAGACATGTATTTCACTTTTCTGCGGACGTAAAAAAGCCCGGCTCTTTGGAGTCGGGCTTTCTTGTATTTGGAGCCTGGCAATGTCGTAATGCCCACAGCGGTAGAGAGTCACATAGCAAATGCGACATTATCATTGCGTCGGGAGTCGCTACGCTCGCCCGACCTACATGATAGGTTTAAAAGTGAGCATTAATTGCTCAATGGGCCTGGTTATTTACTAAACTCCAGACAGCAAAAAACCCGTTACATCGCTGTAACGGGTTTCTCTTATTTGAAGCCTGGCAATGTCCTACTTTCACATAGCAAATGCTACACTATCATCGGCGCTGTTTCGTTTCACTACTGAGTTCGGCATGGGGTCAGGTGGGTCCAAAACGCTATGGTTACCAAG
>NZ_AUTO01000250.1:0-21373 GCF_000498055.1 Pseudoalteromonas sp. TB51 | reverse complement strand
AATCGGCAGGCCACCAATCTTGGCTATCGGTCATAAAGGCTTTTAGGTCTGCTTTTACTGCGTCTAAATCGAGAGATTTGAATGCTTCGGCGTAGTCAAAGTCTGTGCCGTAGGGGTTTGATTTTGTGTCGTGCTGATGAAGAATGTCTAAATTTAGAGTATTTGGCCACCAATCTGTGTTTACTTTAGAAATAACTGAGTTACTACCGTGCATTACGGGACATTGACCCGATTTAGTGCTGCTCATTTTCAGCTCCTTACTTTAAATGAAGAGTTTAACTATTTTACTCAAGCCCCAGCGCTTACATTTAAAGTAGCACGCTAAGGTTTATTAATTTTGCGCATAATTTTTATTTACTGCTCAAACAATATAGACCCCTAATATTACATTCGCCAGCGTATTAACTTGAATTAAATCGATTGAAACCATTGGTTTAATGAATACAGTTTAAACACCACAATTAGTGTGATCGGATTAAATAGATAACGCGTAATGGTATGTGAAGGGTTTGAAAGTGGCTTTTAATTAAGCGCACATTGGAATACCCCCCTTCACCATGAAATTAAAGTTGTTTATAAAGGTGCATTACTAAGCCCAATGCACCTTTACTTTATAACTTATTGAAATCTATTTTGAATAATTAAGTAAATGTTCAGATTAACTTGATTATTATGACCACTCACTCCTGTTATTTCCCTGCGACAATTTATTGTTGTTTTAAGCAGTTTTGCCAGCCCACATTGGGCTGGCTTTTTTTTGCCTAAAATTTAGAATCCTTTGAGGCTATGTGAACAGTTGTATGATTTTGTTAACTTGTTTAATGTTCAAAGCCAACACGCCCTAGTGCCAATAAGCCTTGCATGTTAAAGTGCGATTAGTCACTAATAATTAACTAGGCGTACCCATGCGTTTTTATATAACTATTCTATTTGTTTGTTTTGTTTCGCTTTTAAATACTGTTAATGCCCAAGAATCTGCTGCACCAACAGAAGAGCAACAGCAACAAGCGTTAGCGCAATTAAATGAGCCCATGTATAAACCGCTTTTAGAACGCTATATTCTTGATGAGTTAAAAGCCGTTCGCCAAGACCAACAACAATTACGCGAAGATGTGACAAAACAAGTTACACACGCCCAGTTAGATACCGCCGACAGAGCGCTTATTTACACCACCGACACTATTAATAACGTGTTTTTTATTATTACTGCTACGGCCTCTATTTTGGTTTTAGTAGGCTGGAACTCGCTGCGCGATGTTAAAAATAAAGTAGAAGACATAGTAAATACGCGTGTCAGTGTGATAACTGACGAGTACGAAGATCGCTTAAAAATTCTTGAAGAAAAACTGCGTGTACGCTCAGAAGAAATACTCAGTAACCAAGAGCGTATATCGGTCACTAACGAGGTGCACTCGTTATGGATGCGCGCAAACCTAGAAAGCGACTTTGCAAACAAAATAGAAATATTTGACGAAATTTTAAAACGTAAGCCAGAAGATGTAGAAGCCATTGCCTACAAAGCCGATGCATTATTAGAGCTAAACGAAACCGCCAAAGCTATTGAGTTATGTAACCAAGCAATTGATATAGATAGCGACTACGGCTATGCCNTGCACTTACACACAAACATGCCGATGCATTAGCCGATATAAAAATGGCCCTTGAATACTCGCCAAACTTACGTAATGAGCTACTACACGAAAGTGCATTTGCTAGCCTACACGACAACGACAGCTTTAATACCATAGTAGCGGGTAGCTAGAGTTTTGTAGGCGCGTTATTGGCGTAAAGTGCGAAGCCCACAATAGCAGTAGCAGCGGCTTTATGCCACGAAAAAATTCAATATAAAACGCGAGGTAAACTCGCTGCTACGTGGTTAGCTCATGCTTTCGTTTAAAAGTGATTATCTCACCACCGAGAAGTGAAAGAGGAGAGCAGGAGAAAAACTGGAGAAATAAATCACCAATACCTGTGCTTTCTCTGTGTAGCGCGAAGCGCCTCTGTGCCCTCTGTGGTGCAATTAATGAGTAGCAGCGGCTTTATGCCGCGAAAAAGTTTAATATAAAACGCAAGGTAAACTCGCTGCTACACGATAAACCCTATTCTGTAGACACGTCTTAAAAGTGATTATGTCTCCACAGAGAAGAGAAGCAGGAGAACAGAAGAAATTACTCACCAACCCCCATTGTTTCCTCTGTATCTCTGTGCCCTCTGTGGTGAAATTAATGAGTAGCAGCGGCTTTATGCCGCGAAAAAATTCAATATAAAACGCGAGGTAAACTCGCTGCTACGTGGTTAGCCTATGCTTTCGTTTAAAAGTGATTATGTCACCACCGAGAAGTGAAGGAGGAGAACAGAAGAAATTACTCACCAACCCCCATTGTTCCCTCTGTATCTCTGTGCCCTCTGTGGTGAAATTAATGAGTAGCAGCGGCTTTATGCCGCGAAAAAATTCAATATAAAACGCGAGGTAAACTCGCTGCTACGTGGTTAGCTCATGCTTTCGTTTAAAAGTGATTATGTCACCACCGAGAAGTGAAGGAGGAGAGCAGGAGAAAAACTGAAGAAATAAATCACCAATACCTGTGTTTTCTCTGTGTAGCGCGAAGCGCCTCTGTGCCCTCTGTGGTGAAATTAATGAGTAGCAGCGGCTTATGCCGCGAAAAAGTTTAATATAAAACGCAAGGTAAACTCGCTGCTACGTGGTTAGCTCATGATTTCGTTTAATAGTGATTATGTCACCACCGAGAAGTGAAGGAGGAGAACAGGAAAAATTCCAACCCCCATTGTTTCCTGTGTGTCTCTGTGCCCTCTGTGGTGCAATTAATGAGTAGCAGCGGCTTTATGCCGCGAAAAAGTTTAATATAAAACGCGAGGTAAACTCGCTGCTACACGATAAACCCTATTCTGTAGACACGTCTTAAAAGTGATTATCTCACCACCGAGAAGTGAAGGAGGAGAACAGGAGAAATAACTCACCACCCCCCATTGTTTCCTGTGTGTCTCTGTGCCCTCTGTGGGGCAATTAATGAGAATATACGCATCTCCCTGAGCAAACTAGGCGTCTACAGGCAAAATTAGCTACAGGGTAAAACTTGTATTCAGGCGTTTATAATTATCGTTTAAAGTATAAATCGATGGCTTTGGTGAGGAGTTCGTCGAGTTGCTCTTCGAAGGTATCTATATCAATTTCAAAATGGTTTAAATAGGCCTTGGCTTGCACTCGCGATAGGTTGCGGTTTTTTACGCTGTATTGACGCTCATCTTTTTGTTTGTCAAAACGTGGTAAAAACAAAAATTGCCCGTAATAAGGTGATTTAATATGCTTATTAGCATAACGACAAAAGTCTTCTATGTGATCTGCGCCCTGCGGCCCTAAACACCCTGGCTCAACGCGATACATTAAGCGAATTTTTTTGTCGTCTGCTAACTGCATAGTATGCCTTTTATAATTATCTAAAAAATAATACGCGGATTATTTTTCCGTCTTTTATTTGGTAGCTCGATACTAACTCAGAGCGTTTATCTACCACGTTTTCGTCTGTTGAACAGGTTTCTGATAGCTCGTGGTCTATTACTATGTCGCCGTGCACAATACGCTTTATTGGCGAGCTATTAATACACTTTAATTTTTTAAACATTAAGCCATAACGGGCTATTAGTTTTTCTTTTCCTTTAAATAATAGCTCATTAGGAAAAATATAAAACTCTACATCTTCATCGTACATACGAATAAATTGTTCAATATTACGTGCGTTATAGGCTTCTACTAGTTGCTCTACAACAGCAAGCGACTCGCGAGATTGCTTAGCTTTAGCTTGCTGCTTAGCGGTTAATGCCTCTTTGGCTTGCGTTACCGCTTTTTCTGCCTCGGCCACAGCTGCTGCTTTTTCTACTTTGTTTTTTGGTTTTTCTACCGGTTTTGGGGTTTCGCTACCCAGTACTTTTGAGTCGTCAGGTTTAGTAGTATCTACTGTTGGCGTTTTAAGCTCTGGGGCTTGGTACTCAAGTGTGTTTAACTTTTCATCTTTTGCTTTTGTTGGTGAATTGCTGGCTTGAGTAGAGCTTGACGCTTGCTCGGTACTTTTTTGCTCTTCTTGAGTCTCTTCGGTTTGCTCTGCTGCATAACTGATCAGGGCAACAGTGGCAATAAGCGAGGCAAAAATAATAGATAACGATTTCATAACTTTCCTAATATGAACATATAACGCTGTTAATGCTGCAACATAACAAATTTGAGCGTTTTCGGGTAGCAATTAAATGATTGTTATACACTTTACCAATACTGCTCAACCGCTATGTGCCCTGGGTCTCTGCGACGGTTTCGTTTAAAGTTTTTGTCTAAAAGTAACTGTGTGGTGTCTTTTACCATTTGTGGGTTACCGCAAATCATAAATTGCGAATTACTCGGGTTTGGGGTTTTAGAGGCTTTACTAAATAGCTCGCCGTTTTGAATTGCTGTAGTTATACGCCCTTTTAGGCCTTGTTGTGGCTCCTCACGGCTTACAACCGGAATGTAGTTAAGTTGTGTAGGGTGTGCGTTTATTAGGGTGTGTATTAGATTTTGATAGCTTAAATCGGCATTAAAACGTACGCCGTGCACTAAATTAATCTGTGTGTATTTTTGCCATACCTCTTGTTGCTGCAAAATAGATAAAAACGGCCCTATTGCAGTGCCTGTACTTAGCATCCATAACTGCTCGCTTGGCGGTATTTCGTCTAAGGTAAAAAAGCCTGTGGCACGTTGCTCTATTAATACAGTGTCGCCTGGTTTTAATTGCGCCAATCTAGGCGATAATAAGCCGCCCTCTACATTGATAAGGTAAAATTCTAAATCGGGGTTATTAGGCCCGTTTACATAAGAGTATGCCCGAGCAATTCGTTTATCGCCCTCCATAATCGAGAGCTTAGTAAACTGCCCCGCTTTAAATGGCTCTACGCTTGCGTTTACTACCAGGCTGAAAAGTGTATCGCTCCACCATGTTACTTTTTTTACGGTTGCATCTACCCAGTTAGACATAGTCAACTCCATAGCTTAACGGTTAAACAACAAAAACAATAAATGGTTGTAATTTATACACTAGCATTAACTTGGTAAGAGTGACACTGGGTGTAGCTACTTTTTAAACGTAGTGCTTTTACTTTGGGTAACATTGGTTTGATTAAAAAGATGAGTAGCAGCGGCTTTATGCCGCGAAAAAAATTAATACCAAACGCGAGGAGAACTCGCTGCTAAGCGGTTAGCTCGTGCTGTACAGACGTGCAGCTTGCTGGCTGCTTTAAAAGTGGCGCTTTTATAGGCATAAAAAAAGCCGCATAAAATGCGGCTTTGGGGGTTTAGTCTCACTTCACTTTGGGCGTGTCTCCAAAACTTAGTGAATACGTTACCAAGGAACTGTTTGCTAATTTAATAAAATTGCGTTTATTAAATAGACTCTAAAGCAATTTTAACCATTTCGTTAAATGTGCTTTGGCGCTCATCTGCAGGTGTTGCTTCACCGGTGATCACGTGGTCACTTACGGTAAATAGTGCCATTGCGTTAGCACCATACTCTGCAGCTACACCATATAAACCTGCTGTTTCCATATCTACAGCTAGTACACCTAGTTTATCTAGGTCTTTGTAGAATGTGTCGTCAGCTTGGTAGAAGGTATCGGTAGTAAATACGTTACCTACTTTTGCTTTAATGCCTAGGTCTTTAGCGGCGTTAACACCGTTTAAAAGTAGGTCAAAGTTAGCAATTGCTGAAAAATCGTAACCACGAACGCGTGCACGGTTTACGTTTGAGTCGGTGCTTGCGCCTTGTGCAAAAATTACGTCGCGAATTTTAATATCTGTACCAATACCACCACAGGTACCAATACGAATAATATTTTTAACGCCAAAGCTTACAATTAACTCACGCGCATAAATAGACATAGATGGTATGCCCATGCCCGAACCCATAATACTTACAGGTTTACCTTTGTATGTGCCTGTAAAGCCGTACATGTTACGTACGCCTGTTACTTGTACTGCATCATCTAAAAAGTTTTCAGCAATGTATTGTGCACGAAGCGGATCGCCCGGCATTAATACTGTTTCAGCGAAGTCACCAACGTTTGCACTAATATGCGGAGTACTCATTAATTGTTTTCCTTTTTATTTAGGCGCGTTTAGCTTATTTAAAAAGCCGTCACCGTATTCAAGTGCAGGTAAGTTAAACCACTGTGCAAGGGTTTGGCCTATATCTGCAAAGCTATTGCGCTCGCCAAGCGGGGTATTTTGCATGCCCGGTTGATAAGCTATAACTGGTACATATTCGCGGGTGTGCTCTGAACCTGGAAAGGTTGGGTCACAGCCGTGATCTGCAGTGATCATTAACACGTCATCTGCATTTAATTGGTTTAGTATAGTTGGTAAGTAATCATCAAATTCTTTTAACGCTTTTGCATAACCAACTGGGTTGCGACGGTGGCCAAACTTTTCGTCAAAATCAACTAAATTGGTAAAAATTAAGCTGTTATCTGGCGCACTTGCTAATACTTCGCTGCTTTTTTCAAGCAAATTCATCAGCCCTGGGGCTTTGTGTTTTTGAGTAATGCCTTGGTGTGCATATATATCTGCAATTTTACCAATGCTTATTACTTCACCACCGTGTTTAGATAGCACATCTAATAGGGTCGGTGCTGGCGGCAATACTGAATAATCGCGACGATTACCAGTACGGGCAAAATCTGCGCTGCTTGTGCCTAAAAATGGCCTAGCAATAACACGGCCTATATTTAGTTTATCAAGTAGTTCACGGGCAATTTCACACACTTCGTAAAGGCGTTCAAGGCCAAAAGACTCTTCGTGTGCGGCAATTTGAAACACGCTATCTGCAGAGGTGTAACAAATTGGTTTGCCTGATTTTACGTGCTCTTCGCCTAGCTGCTCTAATATGGTAGTGCCTGATGCATGGCAGTTGCCTAAAATGCCAGGTATACCAGTAGCGGCTATAAATTCGTCTACAAATTCTTGTGGAAAACTCGGCTGTGTTTTAGGGAAGTAGCCCCAATCAAATAACACAGGTACGCCGGCCATTTCCCAGTGCCCTGATGGCGTATCTTTACCGCTTGAAAGCTCTTTTGCATAACCCCATGCACCTTGCGATGCTTGACGATCAGAAACTAAACACGTTTCACCGCCCGCTGCCTCACAGGCATCGATTAAACCTAATTTAGATAAATTAGGTAACGATAACGCTTTACCCGTTTCGTCGTGGTATGCTTTTAATAAGTGGGCGAGTGTATTTGCTCCAACATCACCAAATTTGTCTGCATCGGGTGCTGCGCCTATACCTAGGCTGTCTGCCATTAAGATGATTGCTCTTGCCATGTTGACCTCACTTTGCTTCTAGGTGGTTACTTTATCCGCTGATCGAATTTTCCGTACAGGACATAAGTCCTGTTTCATAAAAGCTAAACATTATAAATTTGCGTTCTTAAGCAAAGCAAAAGAGATTATTCGTGTCTTTTTTGCTATTGTGATCAACCAAACAACTTTTCCTTTCTGTGTGGGTGAGAACTTTAGTGACACGAACTATAATAGCTATTGCTGGCGCATCAGCGTCGGGCAAATCTCTTTTTAGCCAAACTATTTACAATGAGTTGGTTAATGAGCTTGAACCAGGCGCTATCGCCATTATTGAAGAAGATGCTTATTACAAGGATCAGTCGCATTTGCCTATGGAACACCGTACGCAAACTAACTACGACCATCCTGATGCATTTGAACATGAGTTAATGCTTGAACATTTAACTCAACTTCGTAGTGGTAACTCTGTCGAAGTACCTACTTATGATTATGCACAACACACACGAAGCGATGAAACTCGTCGCGTTGCTGCAGCTAAAATTTTAATAGTAGAAGGTATTTTATTATTAAGTGATAAAGCACTTAATAAAGAATTTGATATTAAGGTATTTATAGATACACCCCTTGATATTTGCTTAATGCGTCGTATGCAACGAGACATGGAAAAAAGAGGCAGAACATTACAATCTGTTGTTGAGCAATATCAAGCAACTGTTAGACCGATGTTTTATCAATTTATTGAGCCTTCAAAGCATAACGCTGATTTGGTTGTGACTCGAGGCGGAATGAACCGCGTTGCGATTGATATTATTAAAAGTAAAATTAAGTATTTACTACAAGAATAATAACGGGAAACATCTGTATGACAACATTTATGAGCTTAGTAGGCATGTTTGTACTACTAAGTATTGCTTTTGCGGCTTCGACTAATCGTAAAGCAATAAACTTACGCACCGTAGCGATAGCCTTTGCTATGCAAGTAGTTATTGGTGGGTTTGTACTGTTTTTTGAAGCAGGTAAAAATGTGTTAGCAAGTATGTCTAGTGCCGTCTCTTCGGTAATTAGCTTTGCAAACGACGGGATTGGGTTTTTATTTGGCCCACTTGCTTCGCAAGATACACTCGGTTTTATTTTTGCTATTCAAGTTTTACCGGTCATTGTGTTTTTCTCAGCACTTGTTGCTGTGCTTTACCACATTGGCATTATGGATTGGATAATTAAAATTCTGGGCGGCGGTTTACAAAAACTATTGAAAACCTCGCGCACAGAATCGCTCTCAGCAACGGCTAATATATTTGTAGGCCAAACTGAAGCACCCTTAATTGTTAAGCCGTTTATAGCAACCATGACTAAGTCTGAGTTGTTTGCAGTAATGGTAGGTGGCTTAGCCACGGTAGCAGGCTCTGTAATGGCAGGTTACGTAATTATTGGTGTAGAGCTTAAGTATTTAATTGCCGCTAGCTTTATGGCTGCACCAGGTGGGTTTTTAATGGCCAAAATGATTGTGCCAGAGACCGAAACACCTAAAGATACGCTTGCTGATTTAGACACCGATGAAGACAAGCCAGTTAATGTTATTGATGCAGCAGCATCAGGCGCAGCTAACGGCATGCATTTAGCGCTAAATGTGGGCGCAATGCTATTAGCTTTCGTAGCATTAATAGCGTTATTAAACGGTTTACTAGGCGGTATTGGTGGGTGGTTTGATTACCCTACTTTAACGCTACAAGAAATTTTAGGTTATGTATTTGCTCCTGTTGCATGGTTACTTGGCGTACCGTGGGATGAGGCAATCATAGCTGGTAGTTTTATTGGTCAAAAGTTAGTAGTAAATGAGTTTGTTGCTTACTTAGACTTTATAAATTATCGCGATACGTTAAGTGCGCACACTCAAGCAATTGTAACATTTGCGTTATGTGGGTTTGCTAATCTATCGTCGATAGCTATTTTACTAGGTGGATTAGGCGGTATGGCGCCTAGTCGGCGAAAGGATATCGCACGCTTAGGGCTCAGAGCAGTGTTAGCAGGATCTATGGCTAACCTTATGAGCGCAGCAATTGCTGGGTTTTTCCTCTCGCTAGCTTAGAAACTTAATGAGATGAACACCGGTGTTGCAAAACAAGAAGATAGTACTTTAAGGGGTTAAAGCACTATCTGACTTGAACGATACTTCACCAAGGGCCGCAAGGCCCTTTTATCGTTTTAGGGCCCTTATAAATATATTCTTCCTGTTAAAAACAACTTTCTCTTTCTTACCTTTAAGTACATATACGCACATGGCTTTTTATGTTTTTACGATAAATTTGTATTATTGAAAAGTGGTAAATTATAAATTTTAGGCCACAATTAGGTTTATCCTAATGTAACCTACTGTTTTATTGATGCTCTACCTTTAAGCACACTCATAAAATAGCCGCTGTTGATAAGTCGATTTATATAAATGCGTAAACTTTTATTAGTATTGTTGTTTGTTTCTTTTAATAGCTACGCAAGCTCAGACCCTCTTTTAGTTGTCACGGAACTCTCGCCACCCGATCAAATACTCGTTGATGGAAAAGTGACAGGCAAAGGCACTGAGTTTATAAGGGCTATTTTTGCAAAGGCTAACCTAACGCCCGACATACAAATGTACCCATGGGCGCGAGCATTTAGACTTGCCAGCACTATTCAAAACACCTTTATTTACACCATAGCGCGCACCAAAGGGCGAGAAAACAACTTTCATTGGATAGGCCCAGTCTCGCATTTTGAACTTGCTTTTGTTGCGCTTAAAGAGCGTGACGACATAATTATTAACAATACTGAGGAAGCAAAAAAATACAAAATAGCGATGCAACGTAACGACTTTTCTACTGATATATTAACCAACTTGGGTTTTGAAGTTGTGCTAACCACCGATATACAAAAATCGTATGCGTTATTGGTTGCCAAAAAAGTAGACTTAATTGTTGATGACCCCGAACTAATACATCAAATAAGTCAGTATTTGCCCACCCCTGACGCTGAATTTAAAGCCATATATAATGTAGAAGAACTCAAGGTAGATGCCTATTTGGCAGCAAATAAAAACACCGATATGCGCTATATAAACGCGCTACAAAAAGCCTTTTACACACTTAAAAATACCCAAGGGCTACCCTAGCACCTAAGCTAAACCTTACTTATTTAAGCGCAATTTTAACGCTTAGTTACGTTAATTAGCGCCTAAGTAATGAAGTCTAAATAGGGGCTTAGTTATTAATTATTGCTATATGGCGCTATGAACGAATCGAGACTGCGCTCTTGTTTTAGCACTTTAAAGGCGCGTTGAAAGCGCTCTACTATGTGCTGCGGCACCGCTTTATTAAACGCTAAATAATTATCTTTAAGGTCGTTACTTACAGGTAGCTCAGTAAGTTGCTCTACATCAAGTAAGCTCACGTTATAAGGCTTTAATTGGTTATAAATAACGTGCTCCGAGCCTAAAATAAGATCTATTTTATTGTTTATAAAAAGCTGAATATATTGTTGCTCTTCACCAAACGTCATTAAGTTTTGCCCGTTTACAAACCCTATTTTTTTGACCAATGATTGATATATATCTCCCCTTACCATGCCTAACGAATAAAGAGTGGTGTCGTTAAGGGTATTTACAGTGACATCAGGACGGCTTTTTAACTTATAAAAATAAGTACGTGCAGTAGTTAACGGGCCAAGCCAATTAAATAAAGGAATTCGGTTAGTATGTTGCGCCATTGAAAAAATGGCTGAATAAGGCTTTTTATGCACAAGCATTGCGGCACGCTTCCAAGGCATGACTTTAAAGTCGCACTCTACTTCTGCTTTAATACACAGTGCGTTGACTATATCGTAGTTAGCGCCAACAAGTTGGCCGTGCTCGTTTATAAAATTATAAGGTGCAAACTGATCTGTATAAATAACTAACTTAAAATGGTTTGCATGAGCAAATGTGCTAAAGAAGAAACAAGCAATAAAAGGAAAGAGTTTTAGAATAACCGCACCACTACATTAATTTATATTATTAAATGATAGATGGCGCTATTTTACAGTCAAATTTTAGACACAAAAAAAGCGCCTTAAGCGCTTTTTTTTATTTTTACTTTAAAAGTAAAAATTATAACGGAGTGATGTTATCCGCTTGAGGACCTTTTTGACCTTGTGAAAGAGTGAACTCTACACGTTGGCCTTCAGCTAAAGTTTTGAAACCTTCGCTTTTGATTGCTGAGAAATGTGCGAAAACGTCTGGGCCGTTTTCTTGCTCGATGAAACCAAAACCTTTAGACTCGTTGAACCACTTAACTGTACCTGATACGATGTTAGACATTGTAATATCCTGATATAAAAATAAAAAATATGCTCATAAGAGCGGGTGTAGCAAAAAATGAGATGGTACTTAAAAACTTCAGGACGGTACTACAAGTATTACTTATACAACAACGAAATGGAGATTTATAAATTACATGCTTTCTTTCTAGCTGCGGCCTACTATATAGAGTTAACTATTTATGTCAAGCCTTTATAGTAATGCAGGCAATAAATAGTGTTTGAGCTTAGCCTTTAATAACTCCCGTGGCTAGCCTATAGCTTAACCCCTGCGCGGCTTTAATAGTTAACTGGCCAATTAAAACAATGAACTATTTAATCTTTAGTTTTTAAAACGGCGGCAATGAGTACAGCTAATTTAACACCTACTCATCACCATTTAGATAAAACGTATTCAGCCATGATACACGCCTTACAATTTACCCTGTGTGTACAAACAGCTGCACTTTGCAGTTGTACACAAAAATAGATAAGCTACTGCCACTTATCTATTTAGCGTTGGAGTGTGTTTTGCTAAATAAATGCTTTATTTCGTCTGTTGTTTTTTTATCTGGGTGTTTAATGCCATTACAATCTTCTTTTGCTAAGCCTACACTGTCTCTTGAACAACAATTGGGGCAAAAACTAATTCTCGATTTACGCTATTTTTGTCAGCAAGGGTCAAGCAAACAATGCAGAACACCGGTTACTACCCTACCTGATGAACTAGCAGCGGCCATTGCTAAGCATAATATTGGTGGTGTAATTTTATTTTCTGAAAACACCCAATCTATTGAGCAAACCATTACCCTTAATAGTCAATTACAAGCTGCGGCGAGTAAATCAAGTTCAAAGCTGCCGTTATTTATTTCGATAGACCAAGAAGGCGGCCGAGTAGCGCGTTTACCACGCGATGTAGCCACTTCATTTACTGGTAATATGTCTATTGGTGCAACTTATAAAAAGTATGGCACTCAATACGCAACCCAAACTGCCACTGTTATAGCTAAAGAGCTTAATTCGTTAGGTATTAATGTTAACTATGCCCCTACGGTAGATGTAAACATGAACCCCGACAATCCGGTAATTAATGTGCGCTCGTTTGGTGAAAACCCAGCGCTTGTCAGTAAGCTAGGCGCAGCACAAGTGGCAGGATTTGAGAGCAACGGCGTTATTACATCGTTAAAGCATTTCCCAGGGCACGGCGATACCAACGTAGACAGCCACACAGGGTTACCACAAGTAAATCACTCCAAAGAAGACATATATCAACAAGATTTAGCTCCCTTTAAACACATAATTGCCACGCAAAACCCAGGTATGATTATGACGGCGCATATTCAATACCCACAACTCGATAACAGTACGTTTGTAAGTGTTGATGGCAAAAGCATGATAAAACCCGCCACTATGTCGCGTACTATAATTACTGACATTTTAAGAGGGGAGTTAAATTATCAAGGTGTGGTGGTAACCGACGCTTTAGATATGGCCGGCATTAGTCACTTTTTCACCCCAACCCAAGCGGTAATCAATACCTTTGCAGCAGGCGTTGACCTAGCGCTTATGCCAATAGAGGTCAGAACACCGGCTGATTTAAACGCACTCGACAAACTTATGGATGAATTAGTCGCATCTGTTAATAATAAGCAGCTCAGTAAAGACGAAGTGGCTCAATCGGCTGCGCGTATAACCGCTTTAAAAAATAAATTTAAATTAACCACACAGCTAGACCCATTAAGCACTTTGGCTAAAGCAAAAGATATTATTGGCTCTCAAGCACATCGCAAAATAGAAGCTGAGCTTGCCGTAAATGCTATTACTGAGGTTAAAAATAACAATAATGCATTGCCTCTTAATTTAAGCAAAGGGCAACACATCCATATTATTATGCCCGATACCCGAAAATGCATAGCCATGCAGCGAGCGCTTAGCGCTATAAGTACTGCGGCGCTTAAATATAGTTGCAGTAGTTTACAAGGGTTTGACCCTGTAAAGGCGCGTAGCTTAATTAAAAATGCAGATGTTGTTATTGCAGGCAACGCTACGCCTAATCAAAGCGCTGTAGAGATTGGAGGAATGGATGATTTGAAAGACGACCCTCGCTTTGCACTCAACACCGCTGAGCAACCTAAAGCGCTGTCATCTTTATTGGATATAGCTGCATCAGTGAATAAAAAAACAATATTTATAAGTTTACGTGCCCCCTACGACATAGCTCAGTTTGGCAGCAGAGCTAATGCAGTTCTTGCTTCTTATGCGTATAATATAGATACAGATAAAAACAATGCTGTTGCGGGGCCTGCATTTACAGCGCTTGCTAAGGTATTGTTAGGCAATGCACACGCTAATGGCGTACTGCCAGTGACCATAAAATAATAATAACAAGGGATAAAAAATGAAACTGAATTGCGATTTAGGCGAAAGCTTTGGCGCATGGAAAATGGGGTTAGATGATGAGGTAATGCCTCATATTGATATGGCAAATATTGCGTGTGGTTTTCATGGTGGAGACCCAGATGTAATAGCCGATACGTTGTATTTAGCAAAGCAGCACAGTGTACAAATAGGTGCGCATCCAAGTTACCCCGACCAACAAGGTTTTGGCAGGCGCTCTATGGCCCTTAGCGCGCAAGAACTGACCAATTGCTTACATTACCAAATTGCTGCCCTTGATGGCATGGCTAAAGTACAGGGCTTAACACTTAGCTATGTTAAGCCACATGGTGCTTTATATAACGACATGATGAAAAACGATCATATTTTACAAACAGTTATTACTGCTATAGCGCACTACCCTGCACCATTAAAGCTTATGCTGTTAGCCACAAAAGACTCTGCAAAACACACCTTTGCCGCCAATAGTTTAGGTGTAGATCTTATTTTAGAAGCCTTTGCTGATAGGCAATATACAGACGAAGGTCATTTAGTATCTCGCCACCTTGATGGCAGCGTTCACGACAAGCCAGCACTTTTAGCACAAGTAAAACAGCTATTAACCGACGGCTGTGTAACCACTCGCTCAGGAAACACCCTGAACTTAAATGCCAACAGTTTGTGCGTGCATGGCGATAACGCAGCCGGTATAGCTCTTATTAAAGAAATTAAATCACTGTGTGCATCAGCAAGCTAACCTTGCTTTTAACTCGTTATTAAGCCTCAAGCTATAAAACGCATGTTTACTTTAAAAACTACTTAGCTGTAAAGGGGCTTTACAGCTTTAACCTCCATTTAGTCCAATCATGTACAACCTAATATCGCTTTAAAAATAGCGCAACAACACAGCACAGTAACAAAGCATAAGTAACACAGCGCTGAAATACATGGCGCTGCATATAAAAATTTTAACGCAGTAAGTCCGCTATTTATTACTCTAAAGTAACCATGCTTTACTTAAACGGGTATTAAATTATAGTTTCACCGCATCGCGCTTTTCATCACTTCCCTACTGACATATAACTACATATACAAAAACCAAACAGGGAATACAAATGAAGACGCTTTTAGCACTTAGTTTAAGTAGTAGTTTATTACTTGGTAGTAGCCAGTTAGCTTTTGCAAAGGACAACACATTACAGCTACAAGATGTGTTTAATCTTGAATATGCCAATCAAATTGATATAACTGATGATGGTAAAACGGTGTACTTTGTACGTAACCGTATGGATATAAAAACGGACCGTAAAGTCAGTAATATTTGGTCAGTTGATTATAAAACTAAACAACTGCAACCGCTTACCTCGGGCGTGCATATGGATCACTCCCCGGTACTATCGCCAGATGGGCAACGCCTTGCATTTATATCTAACCGCGATGGCAGCAGCCAAATTTATATGAAGTGGCTTAAAACAGGTGCTGTAGCAAAAATTAGTAACCTAACCAGCAGCCCACGCGCAATTACCTGGCATCCCGACTCTCAGCAGCTTATTTTTAGTATGTTTGTACCAAGTAGCAGTGCACCACCTGTTAACTTACCTGGCAAGCCTAAAGGCTCTACATGGGCCGAACCTGCTAAATTTATAGACGATGTATACTACCGTGCCGACGGAGGCGGTTATAGCCAAAAAGGTTTTAGCCAATTATTTGCAATAGATGCAAATGGCGGCAATGCAAAGCAGCTCACACACGATGAGTTTAATAACGCCGGCGAAGTAAGCTTTAGTAAAAACGGCAACAGCCTTTATTTTTCGGCCAATCGGCATGAGCAAAATCAACTAAAGCCCACTAATAGTGAAATATACCAGCTTAATTTAAGCACCTTAAAAATTGCTGCCATTACCAACAGAAACGGCCCTGACCAACAACCTAAAGTATCTCCCGATGGGCGTTACCTAGCCTTTACAGGGTATGATGATAAACGCACCAATTACGAAAACACGCAGCTTTATATTCGTGATTTAAAAACGGGCGATACAAAAAGCCTAACCCCTAATTTTGATAGAAGTGTGGGGCAAATTAAATGGAGTGCCAATTCAAAAGGAGTTTACTTTAGCTACGCAGACGAAGGCAAAACCGCCCTTGCCTACCAACCACGCAGTGGTAAGCGTAAAGTGCTCACCGAGCAAATAGGTAGCGTTGCGTTTGGTCGTCCTTATTCGGGCGGCGATTTTGATGTAAGCGAAGATGGCGAAATTGCTTTTACACTTGCCGATACTCAGCGCCCTGCAGATATAGCCACTATAAAACGAGGCAAAGCTCGTCGCCTCACTACACTCAATGCCGATGCGTTAGGCGATAAAGAACTTGCCAACGTAGAAGAAATTTGGCTTAAATCGAGCCACGACCAGCTGCCAATTCAAGGTTGGATTGCATACCCTCCTGGGTTTGATAAATCAAAAAAACACCCACTTGTTTTAGAAATTCATGGCGGCCCTGTGGCCAATTATGGCCCTCACTTTAGTACCGAGGTGCAATTGTTTGCAGCCAAAGGGAACGTGGTTTTATACATGAACCCACGAGGCAGTGACTCATACGGTAAAACGTTTGCCCAAACAATTCATCATAATTACCCAAGTAACGATTTTGACGATTTAATGACCGGCGTTGATGCACTAATAGCGAAAGGCTTTATTGATGAGTCTAAATTATTTGTAACAGGTGGCTCTGGCGGTGGTGTATTAACCGCATGGATTGTAGGGCACACCGACAGGTTTGCTGCAGCAGTGGTGGCTAAACCCGTTATTAATTGGATCAGTTTTGTACTAACTGCCGACTTTTATCCATTTTTTGCCGATTACTGGTTTCCAGGTAAACCTTGGGATCATATTGAGCACTATATGAAACGCTCACCTATTAGCTATGTAGGTAACGTAACAACGCCCACTATGCTTTTAACAGGGGAGGCAGATTACCGTACCCCTATTTCTGAAACCGAGCAGTTTTATCAAGCCCTTAAGTTGCAAGGTGTTGATACCGCCATGGTGCGTATTCCTAATGCATCACACGGTATTACGGCGCGCCCTTCTAATTTAATGACTAAGGTAGCCTACATTCAATGGTGGTTTGATAAACACTCAAACAAAAAATAAGTTCCGTGTTTAGGTTTAAAAATAGCCACACCTAAGTGGCTATTTTTTTGTAATTACCAACGCTTAGGTTAATTAATGCCAAACTGTAAACCCCCTTTACAGTTTTGAGCTTATCCATATCGGACTTAGGTGTTTTTCAGTTAGTAAAATTTCGGTTTATTGTAATTTTAATCGTTTGAGTTGGTAAAAAATCGGTTTGAGCCACTGTTTATGAGCACTCAGTTAGTAAAAAATTGTTTTATAAAGGCACCAGGTTAGTAAAATTTCGGTTTATTATTTTACTTATACTTAGTAAAACAGCTAAAAACAGCCTTTTAATAGGGGGATTTTGCACTTTAAAGCGGCTTTACAGTAAAAAGGCAGCCATATAGCTGTACTTAATATTTACCTAGTTAAATTGTGATCCACAACTAAATTTAGCCGAGCCTGATTTATATTAATACAATAAAAAAAGGGCCTTACGGCCCTTGAGTAACACTATCTAGAAAAGTTAAAACTGGTTCATGGTGTTATCTTCACCACCGGCTTTAAGTGCGTTTTCACCAGAGAAGTACTCTTTGTGCGTATCTCCAATATTAGACCCAGCTAAATCTTGGTGCTTAACTGAGGCTTGTTCGCGGCGAATTTCTTGGCGTTGTACATCACGTACATATGCAAGCATGCCCATATCACCAAAGTAACCTTCTGATAAAATATCGGTGCTTAGTGCAGCCGTATGGTATGTAGGCAGTGTAATTAAGTGATGGAAAATACCCGCTTCACGTGCACCATCGCGCTGGAAGTTTTGCACTAATACATCCGCTTCAGCAGCAAGCTCTGTATCGTCCATTTCTGGCGCCATTAGGCCTTTATTATCACCTAGGCTTGGGTAAGCGCTCAAATCGCGACCCGCTTCTTGCCACTCTTGGTACACTTGCTCACGGAACTTAAGCGTCCAGTTGAATGACGGCGAATTGTTATAAACAAGCTTAGCATCAGGCACTTGCTCTTTAACGCGGTTAACTAGCTCTGCAATTTGCTTAACATGTGGTTTTTCGGTTTCAATCCACAATAAATCAGCGCCCGATTGTAAGCTTGTTACACAATCTAGTACTACGCGGTCTTTTTCAGTGCCTTCGCGGAACTGGTATAAACCGTTTTCTAAACGCGTTGGCTTACATAATTGGCCATTAATTTTCATTGCCGTATCGCCTTCGTTTAAATCATCTACACCGTTAATAGGTGTGGTTTCTAAAAACGCGTTGTACTGGCTAGCTAAGTCTCCTGGCGTTTGAGACACAGGCACTTTTTGCGTAAGGCTTGCACCTAATGAGTCGGTACGCGCAACAATAATACCGTTATCAATGCCGAGTTCTAAAAATGCGTAACGTACAGCATTAATTTTTGCTAAAAAATCTTCGTGCGGAACAGTTACTTTACCTGCTTGGTGGCCACATTGTTTAGCGTCAGACACTTGGTTTTCTATTTGAATGGCACACGCACCTGCTTCAATCATCTTTTTAGCAAGTAGGTAGGTTGCTTCTTCGTTACCAAAACCAGCATCAATATCAGCAATAATAGGCACTACATGCGTCTCAAAATTATCAATTTTATCAAGCACCGCTTGCACATCGCCGCCANCGGCTTGTTTTAAAAACGTATAAATTTCTTCAATAAGCGCAGGCACTGAGGTTTTTTCGTGCATGCTTTGATCCGGTAACGGGCCAAATGCAGAGCGAAGTGCAGCAACCATCCAACCACTTAAGTAAACATAACTGCGCTTAGTTGTTTTTTGATGACGCTTTATTGCCATCATCATTTGTTGCGCAGTAAAACCATGCCAACAACCTAAAGACTGTGTGTATTGGCTGGTGTCTTTATCGTAAGCGGCCATATCTTCACGCATTACATCTGCGGTGTATTGTGCAATTTCAATCCCTGTACGAAAGCGGTTTTGTAAACGCATGCGGCTTGCATATTCAGGGTTAATGGCTTTCCATGCGCTACCTTGAGATTGGCAAAGTGTTTCTAGAGTATCGGTTTCACGTGTGTATGTTGTCATAATAAAATCCTTCGAACGGGTCTATAAATTATTTAAATTATTGTGAGAGTGGCTAGGAGTGTGTGCTCCGTATCGCTTAATTCAACACTAGGCTTATTTTTTAGATTTAGTAAATTTATAGTTGTTATTACCGCTATATTTTTTGTGAATGGCTAAAAAGCACGCACTGAGCCTTTTTTGCGTTATTGTTGCTTTAACGCACACAACAACACCGCGACCGTTTAAGGAAGGTAAATATGGCACACACTCTCACACACTCAGGGCTAAGCGTAGATACACAGCTGGCCAACTTTGTAAAAACACAGCTACTCCCAGGCACTCATTTATCTGAGCAGCAATTTTGGCAAAGCTTTGCAAACATAGTACAAACGCTTACCCCGCAAAATAATGCCCTTTTAGCTAAGCGCGAGCAGCTACAACAACAAATAGATGACTACCATAAAACAAATAAAACGTGGGATAGCGCGCAGTACCAAGCGTTTTTAACAGACATTGGCTACCTAGTACCAGAGCCTGCAAACTTTGCCATTGAAACGCAAAATGTAGAGCCCGAAATAGCACTCAGCGCAGGCCCTCAGCTTGTTGTGCCTGTTAGCAACGCACGTTTTGCGCTTAATGCGGCTAACGCGCGCTGGGGTTCGTTATACGATGCGCTGTACGGCACCGACGTATTAAGTGAAGACGACGGCGCTGAAAAAGGCACTACGTATAATCCGGTTCGTGGTTTTAAAGTAATGGCGTATGCGCGCCAGTTTTTAGATAAAGCCCTGCCCCTTAAAAATGGCTCACACATAGAAAGCACCAACTACTCAATTGTTGAAGGCGCCCTGTCTATCACCCTAAGAGACAGCTCGCATACTCAATTAAAAAACCCTGAGCAACTTATTGGCTACCAAGGCGAGGCGCAAAACCCAAGTGCTATTTTATTAAAAAACAATGGCCTGCATGTAGAGCTGCAAATAGACCATCACCACCCTATTNTGCGAAGACTCTGTTGCCGCAGTAGATGCCGAGGATAAGGTACAAGTTTACAAAAACTGGCTGGGTTTAATGCAAGGTAACTTGGTTGAATCATTTAAAAAAGGCGATAAAACCATAGAGCGTACTTTACAAAGCGATAGGCAATATACAGCCCTTGATGGCAGTAGCCTTACGCTTAAAGGCCGCAGCATGATGTTTGTCCGTAATGTAGGCCACTTAATGACAAACCCTGCTATTACCGACATTTACGGCCAACCCGTATTTGAAGGCATTATGGATGCGATGTTTAGCGCAACCGCAGCCCTGCACGATTTAAATAAAAAAACAGGCATTAAAAACACCAGTGCGCAAAGCATCAATATTGTAAAACCCAAAATGCATGGCCCTGAAGAAGTTGCTTTTACAAATACGCTTTTTAGCATGGTAGAAGAAGCGCTTAGCTTGCCAAAAAACACTCTAAAAATGGGAATTATGGATGAAGAGCGCCGTACTTCAGTAAATTTAAAAGCCTGTATACACGCAGCCAAAGCGCGCGCGGTGTTTATAAATACTGGCTTTTTAGACCGCACGGGCGATGAAATTCATACCTCTATGCACGCAGGGGTCGCTTTGCCAAAAGCCGCTATTAAAGCTCAGCCGTGGATCAAAGCGTACGAAGACCGTAACGTTGATACAGGCCTTGCCTGCGGCCTAAGCGGTAAAGCACAAATAGGTAAAGGTATGTGGCCAATGCCAGATAAAATGGCACTTATGATGGAGCAAAAGCTTGCTCATGTGCAATCTGGCGCTAATACGGCGTGGGTGCCCTCGCCTACCGCAGCCACTTTGCACGCTATGCATTATCACGATGTAGATGTATTTACCGAGCAAAAAGAAATTGCCAAACGAGGCATGGCAAGCCTTACTGATTTACTTACACCTCCTTTAATGGCTCAGCCGCAAACGCTCAGTAAAGAAGATATTCAAAGTGAGCTTGAGAACAATGCACAAGGCATTTTAGGCTACGTAGTACGCTGGATAGACCAAGGTATTGGCTGCTCAAAAGTGCCTGATATTAACCACATAGGCTTAATGGAAGACAGAGCAACCTTGCGTATTTCAAGTCAACATATGGCAAATTGGCTACAGCATGGGGTGTGTACTCAACAACAAATAGAGTCGATTATGGCTAAAATGGCTAAA
>NZ_AUTO01000249.1:0-3386 GCF_000498055.1 Pseudoalteromonas sp. TB51 | reverse complement strand
CGCCGCCGCCGGCTAAAATACGGCAATACCAATACAGCGCACCATCGGGTGAGCTGCCTCGTACTGATTTATGAAAAGCCGATATTAAATCGTAAAATTCATCGCCGCCTTTATCGTATTTAGCTAAATGAGTTGGTAGTACTTGGCTTAATACGTGCTCATCTACGTTGTATGTGCCGTTTTGCTCACTCGTTAAATCAACCGCTTGCTCAAGCAGGTTTAACACTTTACGGGCATCGCCGCCGCTTGCTTGGCAAAGCGCTTGTTTGGCGTTACCGGCAATAACAATGTTTTTTTGGTTTAGTTGCTCATCTTGCTTAAGTGCGCGCTCTATCACTGTGTATAGGTCGGTATCGGCTANGCTAGCGACTTTAAAACATACACGCGTGCACGCGATAAAATCGCATTATTAAGTGCAAATGAGGGGTTTTCGGTTGTCGCGCCTACAAATATAAAAGTGCCGTCTTCTATGTGAGGTAAAAATGCATCTTGCTGCGATTTATTAAAACGGTGCACTTCATCCACAAACATTAAAGTGCGCTGCCCGCGGCTCTGTAGGTTATCGTGCGCTTGCGTTACGCTGTCGCGAATATCTTTTACGCCTGCAGTCACAGCCGACATTTGTATAAGTTCGGCATCGGCGTGATTTGCAATAATTTGCGCAAGGGTGGTTTTACCTACCCCAGGCGGCCCCCACAAAATTAAGCTGTGGCAACGCCCTGCAACAATGGCTTGGTGCAAGGGCTTGTCGCTACTTAGTAAATGCTGCTGACCTATGTATTCGTCAAGCGTTGTTGGGCGCATGCGCGCCGCAAGTGGGCGTACATCGGGCCCAAAGTTAAAGCCTAAATTATTCACCGTTACTCTGATCGTCTATTTCTACACCCTCTGGTGGGGTAAATTCAAAGGTGCTTGTATCAAGCGAGGTATTTACTTGTGCATTGTTAAAACTAAACGACGAAAGCTGACCAGAATTATCCGTCACAACTAACTTAGCAAGGCCTTGCTCGTTACCTGCAAAGGTAATATCAAGTTGCTCTACTTGGCTTTCTACGCCTTTATTTGGCGTTACACTAAAGCCAGAGTCTGTGGCTTGAACACTGTATTTTTCCCATTGTGCGGGATCTTTTGAAGTAAGCAGTACAAACGGTGTTGAATCTATAAGGCTATGGGTATCCATAATAGTTACTTGCTCAGCAAAGCTGTCGAAGTAATAGGTTTTGTCACCATTGGATACAAATAAGGTATCGTCTGGGTTTGTTTGCTGCCAGCGGATCATCATAGGTTGTTTAAGGGCAATTGTGCCCTCGCCTTGCATAACCGCTTGGCCTTGCGGATCGGTTACGTTTTGAGAAAACTGCGCTTTAAAACTTTTAAGGGTTGCGAGTTTGTCTTGCAGTGCTTGGCTGTCATCAGCAAAGCTAGGTGTGGCAATTAAACTGCCAAGCACTAATAATAAACTGTTTAATTTTTTCATTAATTTGCTCCATTAGGTACTAATACATCGCGAGCGCCGTTATGGCCTGGTGAACTCACGATACCCGATGTTTCCATTTGTTCTACTAGTCGTGCTGCGCGGTTATAGCCAACACGTAATTTACGTTGTACTGATGATACCGATACTTTGCCGGTTTCGATTACAAACGCAACGGCTTCGTCGTATAGCGGATCTGACTCTTCATCTGCATTTTCACTGGTTTCACCTGGTAATAAAACATCTTCTGTTGCATCACCATTTAAAATTTCATCAATGTAATTAGGTTTACCGCGTGCTTTCCAATCGTTTACTACCGCATGTACTTCATGGTCGTCTACAAATGCGCCATGCACACGCTCTGGTACACTTGTGCCTGGCGGTAAGTAAAGCATATCACCCATACCTAATAGGTTTTCGGCGCCTTGTTGATCCAATATGGTACGCGAGTCTATTTTGCTCGACACCTGAAACGCCATACGCGTAGGTATATTGGCTTTAATTAAGCCGGTAATTACATCTACCGATGGGCGCTGTGTTGCAAGTACTAAATGTATACCTGCGGCACGCGCTTTTTGCGCAATACGGGCAATAAGCTCTTCAACTTTTTTACCTACAATCATCATCATGTCGGCAAATTCGTCTATTACTACCACTATGCTCGGTAGATTATCTAACTCGTCTGGGCCTTCTTTCATGCCGTCGGTGTCTTTAAATAATGGGTCAAGAATTGGGTAACCCGCTTCTTTGGCCTCGAGTACTTTTTGGTTGTAACCTTTTAAGTTACGTACACCCAACGCCGACATTAATTTATAACGGCGTTCCATTTCGCCTACACACCAACGTAGTGCGTTAGCCGCTTCTTTCATGTCGGTAACAACTTCACACAATAGGTGCGGAATACCTTCGTAAACCGAAAGCTCAAGCATTTTCGGGTCAATCATGATCATACGAACATCATCAGGGCCCGATTTGTACAGTAAGCTTAATATCATTACATTAACGCCCACTGACTTACCTGAACCTGTGGTACCAGCTACCAGTAAATGGGGCATTTTACCTAAATCGGCACACACAGGTTGCCCTGCAATATCTTTACCTAACACCATGGTTAGTGGCGATGGGTTTTGCTCAAATTTAGGGGCGTTAATTACCTCAGATAAACGTACAATTTCACGGTACTTATTAGGCAGCTCTATCCCTATGTAAGTTTTACCTGGGATCACCTCAACCACACGTACACTAATTGCCGATAACGAACGGGCTAAATCTTTTGATAAACCGGTAATTTTAGACACTTTTATACCCGGTGCTAAATCAAGCTCAAAACGTGTTACAACTGGGCCTGGGTAAACGCCAACCACTTTTGCTTGTACGTTAAAGTCGAGTAATTTTGTTTCAACAAGACGCGACACGCTTTCAAGCTCTTCTTCCGATATCGGGTTTTTGGCTTTATCCGGTCTGTCGAGTAAATCAAGCGACGGTAATGGCCCTGGCGGTGGCTCTTTATCAAGTAACTCTTCAAACTTTTCTTTTGCTGTTGGCGGTGGCTGATATGCAGGTTTTGGCTTAGGCATAGGCCTTGCTGGCGATACCACCGTGGTAACCGGTTTTTCAGGCTCAACAACTTGGCTTTGATCAAGCGCGTTAAGTGCAGCCGCTGTATCCATTGGCTCATCGTCTATGGCGCTAAAGCCAATTTCTTGGTCGAGTATATCGTCTAGCTCATCAAATGGGCTGTAGTCATCACTAATTTGCGGCTCGCTAAAGGTAGGCTGCTCTTTAGTAATGGCTTTTTGTTTAGCCGGTTTTTTACTTTTTGCAGGTTCTTGTTCAAATTCTGATGATTGCTCGAATCTGGTATCGCTTTGCTCATAATCGTTAGGGTCATCATTAAATTGCGCATCGGCTT
>NZ_AUTO01000248.1:0-19694 GCF_000498055.1 Pseudoalteromonas sp. TB51 | reverse complement strand
CCTGCCAATATTGGCTTTTTACAGTTTGTAGAAGTGACTGAGCCAGTAATTGCATTAAAAGGTACGGGTGGTGCTGACAGAACTGAAATCTCTGAAGTAACATTTAAACTTGTGGATTCAAATGGCAATGATTTAGCTTCAAGAACGGTTAACTTTGAGCTGTCAACGGCAGTCGGTGGTATAACGTTAGGCACAGCCAGTGCAATTACTAATGCCAGCGGTGAAGTGACTACCTCAGTTCAATCAGGTTCAATTGCTACGCCTGTGCGTGTTATCGCATCTAGCGAAGAAGACGTAGATGGCGACACGGTTATTGTAACCGCCCCTTCAGATATTCTTGTAATTAGTACAGGTATTGCTGATCAAAATAGCTTTTCGCTATCTCGTTCTATATTTAACCCTCATGCGTTAAATGTTGATGGTAATACCGTATCGGTTAATGCTCGCCTAGCTGATCACTTCAACAACCCTGTGCCAGATGGAACAGCTGTTAGCTTTATCACAGAAGGGGGCGTAATAGAGCCAAGTTGTACAACAACCAATGGTACGTGTAGCGTAACGTGGACCAGCAGTAACCCACGCCCGTTTACTGACTCTATGTATGAAAATACCATTACGCAAAAGTGTGATGGTGGTTTACCATGTCCATTAGGAATTTTAAATAATGACTTAACGGTAGATTTACCGTTAGGTGGTCGCGCCACTGTACATGCCTATGCAATTGGTGAAGAAACGTTCTCTGATTTAAATGGCAACGGCTACTTTGACAGTGAAGATTTTTTTGATGATTTATTTGATATTCCAGAAGCCTTTATCGATAACAATGAAGATGGCACCTATGGCGGTAAAGACTGTAATGATGGAACCGACCCCTGTTCACGCGATAACTCAACCGGTGATGAGTTTGAAGAATTTGTCGATTTTGATGGCAATGGTACATGGACCACAGAAAACGGCCTATACAACGGCTTACTGTGTCGTGAAGAAGACGAAGCCGCAGGTATTTGTAGTCGTCAAATGGTTAATGTATTTCAAAACCAAGAAATCGTAATGTCGGGTGATACTGCATTCTTTAGGCTAGTTACATACGCGGATGATTGCTCTGCTATCGCGGGTGCAACTGCTTCAGAGGTACGTGTAAACAGCGACCCTGCAAGTCCACTTGTTCGCCGTGTGCAAAACGACCCCACTAGCGCAATAATGTGTCAGGTTGATGCAATAGATTTAACACAAACTGCATCAGGCACTGCTAGCCTAGGGCTTACGGTATTTATAGCAGATATATATAACAACCCAATGCCTGCTGAAACAACCATCTCTATTGACACAGACAACGGTATTTTAACAGGTAGTGATAATTACACTTACCCTAATACAACAAGTATTGTGCCTGTTGGTTTATCCTTTGGTATTACGCGTGAAGACTTAGATGGAGGAAATGAGCAGTTTAGTGGTATTTTAACCGTTACTGCCGAAGCGCCTTCAGGGTTAGAAAGTACGCTTTCTGTTAGCGTAACCGACGATTTATAATCGGTAGAATGTAAAAAATGCCAACCTTAAGGTTGGCTTTTTTATTTGTGTTCTATATATTCCACAGCAATTATTTTAAAAACACCGGTTTGTATAATTTAACAACAAAAATTGTTTGTTTATTCAGTAAATACTGAAAAGTTTGTATTAAAAGCTTGTAACAATAGGTGTTTGTAGATATACCTATAAATATTCGCGCCGTTTATGTCGGCAAAACACATTTAAATATTTGGTTAGAAATAGGCAACTATGGGCAAATCGCTAGTAATTGTAGAGTCACCTGCTAAGGCTAAAACAATTAATAAATACTTAGGTAAAGACTTCATCGTAAAGTCCAGTATTGGACATGTGCGTGATTTACCTACTTCAGGTTCGAACAAAGCTAAAGTACCGGCGACTAAAACGCCAGCTGAAGTTCGTAAAATGGAGCCTGAAGAAAAGGCAGCGTATAAACAGCAACGAGATTACACTAACTTAGTTGCACGTATGGGTATTGATCCTGAAAAAGGGTGGGAGCCACATTACGAAATTTTGCCAGGTAAAGAGAAAGTAGTTCAAGAGTTAAAAAAGCTGGCCGAAAATGCAGACCAAGTTTATCTTGCAACGGATTTGGATAGAGAAGGGGAAGCAATTGCTTGGCACCTTCAAGAAATTATTGGTGGTGAGCCTGAAAAATATAAACGCGTTGTATTTAACGAAATTACAAAAAATGCGATTCAACAAGCGTTTGAAACACCAGGTGAGCTAAATACCGACATGGTATATGCACAACAAACACGCCGCTTCTTAGACCGTGTAGTTGGCTTTATGGTATCGCCATTATTATGGGCTAAAGTAGCGCGCGGGCTTTCTGCTGGGCGTGTGCAATCGGTTGCGGTACGTTTATTAGTAGAGCGCGAACGTGAAATTAAAGCGTTTATTCCAGAAGAGTTTTGGGATATACACGCCGATGTTAAAAATACTGAGTCACAATTACGCTTAGAAGTCACTAAACAAGCTGACAAGCCATTTAAGCCGGTAAATGAGGCTCAGGCTACAGCCGCAGTTAAAAGCCTTGAGACAGCCGAATATAAAGTAATAAGTGTTGAAGAAAAACCAAGCAAAAGCCGCCCAAGTGCGCCTTTTATTACTTCAACCATGCAACAAGCCGCCAGTACACGTTTAGGCTATGGCGTTAAAAAAACAATGATGCTTGCACAGCGCCTCTACGAAGGAGGTTACATTACTTATATGCGTACCGATTCAACTAATCTGTCAAAAGATGCAGTTGAAATGTGTCGTGATTATGTAACCCAAGAGTTTGGCGCAAAGTACTTACCTAAAGACCCAATTAGCTACAGCTCTAAAGGCAATGCACAAGAAGCGCACGAAGCGATCCGTCCTTCAAGTGTAACTGTACTTTCTGGGCATGTTGAAGGTGTTGATGCCGATGCCAAAAAACTGTACGAATTAATTTGGCGTCAGTTTGTTGCCTGTCAAATGGTGCCTGCAGAGTACGACTTAACAACACTTACTGTGGCCGCTGATGAGTATCAACTAAAAGCAAAAGGGCGAGTACTTCGCTTTGATGGTTGGACAAAAGTGCAACCTGCGGTACGTAAAAAGAATGAAGAAGATCAATCGCTGCCAGCAGTAAAAGAAGGCGAAGTACTTAGTTTAATTGAGCTGGACCCTAAGCAGCACTTTACTAAACCGCCAGCGCGCTTTAGTGAAGCAAGTTTAGTAAAAGAGCTTGAAAAACGTGGTATTGGTCGTCCATCTACGTACGCATCAATTATTTCAACAATTCAAGACCGTGGTTATGTACGGGTAGAAAACCGTCGTTTCTTCGCTGAAAAAATGGGCGAAATTGTTACCGACCGTTTGGTTGAAAACTTCACTGATTTAATGAACTTTGACTTTACAGCAAAAATGGAAGGTCGTTTAGATGATATCGCCGAAGGCGAGCGTGTATGGACCCAAGTGCTTGATAAGTTTTATGCTGATTTTTCTACGCAATTAAACATAGCCAAAGATGAGCCAGAGCAAGGCGGAATGCGCCTTAATCAAATGGTCGAAACCGACATTGACTGCCCTACGTGTGGCAGAAAAATGGGTATTCGCACGGCATCTACAGGGGTGTTTTTAGGGTGTACAGGTTATAACTTACCGCCTAAAGAGCGTTGTACAACCACTATGAACCTAGTATCAGGGGATGAAGCGGTTGCGGCAGATGTTGAAGACATTGAAACTGAAACATTAATGCAAATGAAGCGCTGTCCAATCTGTGAAACGGCTATGGACTCTTACCTAATAGACGAAACCCGTAAATTACATGTTTGTGGTAATAACCCTGCATGTGAAGGGTATATCGTTGAGCAAGGTACCTTTAAAATTAAAGGATACGATGGGCCTATTATCGAATGTGATAAATGTGGCTCAGACATGGAGCTTAAATCGGGCCGTTTTGGTAAGTATTTTGGCTGTAACAACGAAGAGTGTAAAAATACGCGTAAGTTACTTAAAAACGGCGAAGCTGCGCCACCAAAAGAAGATCCTGTGCACATACCTGAACTTGAATGTGAAAAGTCAGAAGCTTATTTTGTTTTACGTGACGGGGCTGCAGGTATTTTCTTGGCGGCTAACACTTTCCCTAAATCACGCGAGACGCGAGCGCCTAAAGTGGCTGAGCTAAAGCGTTTTAGAGAGCGTATTTCACCTAAGTTTTATTACTTAGCTGATGCGCCAGAAAAAGATCCTGATGGTAATTTAGCCGTAGTACGTTATAGCCGTAAAAATAAAGCGCAATACGTGATGACGGAAGTTGACGGAAAAGCCACAGGCTGGACTGCTCACTATGAAGCGGGTAAATGGGTAGAAGAAGCGAAGAAAAAAGCAGCGCCTAAAAAGAAAGCGGCTGCAAAAAAATCGCCAGCTAAACCTAAAGCAAAAAAAGAAGCTGAATAAACCTTAAAATTAATCTAGTTTAAGACAAATAAAAACCGGAATGCACAGCTTGTGTCATTCCGGTTTTTTTATGATTATATGCGTCGCAATGGCTTTATTAGCCGCATATTTTTTATTGTTTAGATTTGTACAGTAGATACTTTTTTGTAGCCTTCAGACTCTAATTCATCATTAACGCATTGAAGAACATAGCCAAATAGATCGTCGTTACTTACATCATCATCTTTAGCCCAATTTACACACATATCTGTGTATTCTTTAATTGTTTGTGCAGAAGCTACTGGTGCATCGTCTGCGATTGCAACCGTTGCAGATACAGCAAAAAGTGGTGCAACTATTAATGCTAGCAATGCTTTATTCATTTGTTGATTCCTAAATAAATGGTTTTACGATTTAAATACATTTTAAAGCTGTATTTAAATAGTGCCCAATGCAGAACAACTCTGTTGGTGTAGTGATTTTTAATCGAAATTAAAATAAAAGATAACGAAAAATTTTTATCGTCAAGATGAGTAAATTACGCTTAAATAATTATATAAGTAATTGTGTTGTAATAAATTATAAGCTAAGGTCGCTTTTTTATAAAAAGATAAGTTAATGTCAGAACACCAAGCAAAACCAACCAGTACGCCTCGTAAAATACACAAAGTAGAGCAGGGCTTAGAGTCGTTTATATTTAAAGGGCGCTGGATATTAGCCCCGTTTTTTGTAGGCCTACTATTTGCTGTAATATTGCTATTAATAAAGTTTTTTAAGCAACTTTATTTAATGGGTATTGCCACTTTTAGTGCAAAAAACCAAGAGTTATTAGTGGGTATACTTACCCTCGTTGATACCGCTTTACTGGCTGGTTTATTACTTATTATTATTTTTAGTGGTTATGAGAACTTTGTTTCAAAGCTTAATATTGAGGGCCACGAAGATAGGCCGTCATGGATGGGAAAAGTAGGTTTCTCTGGCTTAAAAATGAAGCTTATTAGCGCAATTGTTGCCATATCTGCAGTTGAGCTTTTAAAGGTATTTATTAATTCTAATATTCATTCAAGTGAGGAGCTATTTTGGAAAGTGATTATCCATGTCACCTTTGTAAGCTCTGGCGTGTTATTTGCGCTCACTGATTATTTAAATAGTAAAACACAATCACATTAGAAAGGTTAAGTTAGTGGTTTGGAGGTCGGTATTTCGTCTTAATACCGGCTATAGCAGCCCCACTATTTGAGCGCACAAAAAAGCCCGATAAAATCGGGCTTTTGAGCATCATACGTCAGGGCATTCTTATTTTACAAAAGCAAAGTAACAGTCAAAACCATTCATGTTTAGCTTATTACCATCTAAAGTAGCATTACAATGAGATAGTGAGTCATGCGCCTCAGTCACTGTTTCAGTCAACTCAAATGTTTGATTGGTATCAGCTAAATTAAACACACATAACATAGTTTGCTCGTTTAGCGTTCTGTAAAAAGCGAGGATAGGCTCAGCAGTATCAATAAACTTAATATCGCCTGCTAATAACACAGTATGCTGTTTACGCCATGCCATAAACTCACGGTAGGCATTAAGTATAGAATTTGTATCTTTATCTTGTACAGACACAGCCTGCTGCGTATGCGCGCTATCAACTGGTAACCAGGGTTTAGCAGCACTAAATCCTGCGTTTTGTGTGTTGTTACCTTCCCATGGCATTGGCGTTCTACAGCCGTCACGACCTTTAAAGTTTGGCCAAAAGGTAATGCCGTATGGGTCTTGTAGGTCTTCAAATGCTACAGAGGCTTCACCTAGCCCCAGCTCTTCACCTTGGTACATACATACGCTACCACGCAAAGAAGCTAATAAAGCAGTAAGCATTTTGCATTGTGCTGGGTTTATTTGACCATTTTGGCTCCAGCGGCTCGCAACACGCTCTACATCATGGTTGCTAAACGCCCAGCACGGCCAACCTTCAGTCATGCGTTGCTCTAGAGTCTGTACGGTTTCTCTTATGTATTCACTTGAATAATCATCAGTGAGTAGCTCAAAACTATAGCCCATATGCAGCTTATCACCGCCTTGGGTATATTCTGCCATTGTTGCCAATGAATCTTCCGATGAAATTTCACCAAGTGATACAGTACCCGGGTATTTATTAAGTAGTGCACGTATGTCTTGCATAAACTCAATGTTTTCTGGTTGGGTGTTATTATAATAATGGTACTGAAACGCGTATGGGTTATCTTCACTAAAGCCACGGCCTTGGCGTTTATCTTTAGGCTTTGCAGGATTGTCACGTAATTGTGCATCGTGGTAGCAAAAGTTAATAGCGTCTAATCTAAAACCATCTACACCTTTTTTAAGCCAAAACTCTACATTTTCTAAAACAGCTTTTCTTACATCTGGGTTATGAAAGTTTAAATCAGGCTGTTCGGTTAAAAAGTTATGTAAATAGTATTGACCGCGACGAGGCTCCCATTGCCAAGCACCGCCACCAAAAATAGATAACCAGTTATTAGGCGCTGTGCCATCTTCTTTAGCATCTGCCCATACGTACCAGTCAGCTTTATCATTGTTTTGGTTTTCGCGGCTATCTAAAAACCATTGATGTTGATCTGATGTATGGCTTAACACTTGGTCAATAATAATTTTAATGTCGCGTTTATGTGCTTGATCTATTAACTCATCAAAGTCGTTTAGGTCACCAAATATGGGGTCTATATCGCGATAGTCACTAATGTCGTAGCCAAAATCTTTCATTGGAGATTTGAAAAAAGGAGAAATCCAAATAGCGTCAACGCCTAAGCTTTTAATGTAATCAATGCGATTAATTATCCCTTTAAGATCACCAATACCATCGTTATTGTTGTCTTGAAAGCTTCGCGGGTAAACCTGATAAATAACCGCACCTTTATACCACTGCTGTTGGGCCATGCTTTTCTCCGTCGTTCCACACAGTATTTATATTGTTATTAGTTTGATTTAAACAATCACTAAATTTTCAAAAAGCATACGTGAAGGGTGCTGCTCTGTAAAAAGTCTGCATACGTATGCAGCTAATTTACTTACATAAAAGCGGTTTTAGCTAAGCGGAAAGTTACGCATAAAAACCGCTGCAGCACTTTTACCAATCATGTTTATTTATGTGTAACTAAAACAACTGGCTATTTTGGTGCTTATTTTTAAAGGGCTGCACAGCTTTGGTGATTTCACTCTTTGGTCAGACCAATTTAATCTGATAATCTTTACAAAAGATATGCGTGTAAATTTATAAAAAACCTTTAATTAACGCTATTTACAAACGATGGCAAAGGGATTTCAGTTAAATATTTGATGTATTTTTATAATGATAATAAATCACTAGGTTGCACCAATATAAAACTACTTAAAACAGTGGGTTAAAGTTTTATTTGTGAACTCATTGTTAACTTTTAGCCTTTTGCATAGCACTGAATACGTATGCATAAAGTTGTTAATAAAATAATTCGAGCGTTAATATTGATGCTGACAACAAAATTAGCTCGCCTGTTTGACTATCACTCAAATAAAGAAGCGAGTATCACAATATGGGTAACGGGAAAAACATCATGTCTATGTTCAAACCAAGTATATTAACGTTGGCAATGGCTACTGCAGGATTAGCAAGCTTTGCCTCTGTAGCAGCACAAGAAGATACAGTTAAAAATGATGACGTTGAGGTTATCGAAGTAAAAGGCTTTCGTGGCAGTGTTGTAGAATCAATCAACACAAAGCGTTTTTCTACTCAAGTCGTTGAGTCAATTTCAGCTGAAGATATAGGTAAACTTCCTGATTCGTCTATTGCTGAGTCTATTGCACGCTTACCAGGTTTAACGGCACAGCGCCTAGATGGTCGCGCAAGTAGAGTATCAATTCGTGGTTTTGGTGAAAACGAAAGTGGTACTACATTTAACGGCCGCGAGCAAGTATCTATTGGCGATAACCGCGGCGTAGAGTTTGACCTTTACCCATCAGAAATTATGAGCGGTGTTACCGTTTATAAAACACCTAATGCAAGTATTGAAGCAGAAGGTATTGCGGGTGTTATTAACATGCAAACCGTACGTCCTTTAAGTAAAGGCGAGCGTGTATTTCAAGTTAATGGCCAGTACGAGCAAACTAGCTTTGATAAACTAAACCCAGACGGTAACGACGATGGTTACCGCGGTACTATTTCATACATTGATCAATTTGCAGATGACACCATAGGTGTTGCGTTTGCACTAAATACCATGAGCTCTCCAAATCAAGAAAAACGTTGGAACGCTTGGGGTTACCCTGAATTTACTGCTGATGATGGTCAAACGTACTCTATATTAGGGGGTGCAAAACCATTTGTACGTTCATCAACCCTTGAACGTGACTCAGCAATGCTCGTAATAGAGGCCGCGCCTACAGACAAATTAAACATGACGTTTGATGCGTTATATGTTGATTTTACAGATGAAAAAATCTTACGTGGTATCGAAATCCCATTCGCATGGGGTCAAGGTTCGATTGACCCTGCAAGCGTAGCTGTAGATGACGCAAGTGGCTTTATTACCAGTGCGGTAACAAATGGCCAACGTGTGGTTGTTCGTAACGACTACGAAGAGCGTGAAGCAGAACTAACCGCGTTTGGCTTTAACACTAAATACGATATTGATGACTCGTGGTCAGTAGAGTTTGACGCAAGTTACTCTCAAGTAGATCGTAAAATTTGGAGCCTTGAGAGTTACTCAGGCACAGGCCGAGGCGATGCTCGCGGTGTTGCAGATAACCTAGGTTACACATTTAACGGTGGTAATACAGGTGCTACCTTTACTCACGATTTAGATTACAGCGATTACAGCTTAATGCAATTAGGTGGTCCTTTATCATGGGGTGCAAGCTCTGCTTTAAATGATAAATATGGCTTAACCGGCACCGAGTATGAAAACCAAGCGCAAGATGGCTTCATTAATGCACCTACAATTGAAGATGAGTTATCTACGTTAAAACTAGCGGCATCTAAAGTATTAGAAAACGAGTACTTTAGCTCAATTGAATTTGGTATGTCTTATAAAGAGCGCGAAAAAACCAAAGATTCGCAGGGCTTCTTTATGACGTTATCTGGGTTTTCACTTGATAACCCGGGTTTAGTTACCGTGCCAGAGCAGTATCGAATGGGCAGCGTTGATTTAGACTTTATTGGCATGGGCGATATGATTGCCTACAATGTAAATGGTCTTGTTAATGACGGCTACTACGACTTACTAGATGAAAGCTTAACAAATACGAGCCATTTAACTAAATCGTGGACCGTAAAAGAAGAAATTACCTCTGCGTTTGCACAAGCTAATATTAATGCAGAAGTAAGCGGCTTAGCGTTAACGGGTAATATAGGTGTACGTTACGTTCACACTGATCAGTCATCGCAAGGTAATGCATTTAGTACTGTAGATGGCATTGTTGTGGCATCACCTACCAATATTAGCCACGATTATTCACACGTTTTACCAAGTTTGAACTTATCACTTGCGATTGATGAGCAGCAAACAGTGCGTTTTGGTGCAGCTAAAACAATCTCACGCGCCCGTTTGGACGAAATGAACTCATCTATTGATGCATCATACAACACAACGCCTGATGAAAATGGTAACTTTTGGTCTGTATCGGGTGGTAACCCTAACCTAGAGCCTAAAGAAGCAACTGGTTATGATTTAACGTACGAAAACTACTTTAGCGATGAGGGTTACTTCTCTGCTGCGTTTTTCTATAAAGACTTAACCCAGTGGATTTTTGACGGCACATACGAAATTGATATGTCGGGCGTTGCTGACCCATCAACAGGTGAAATACCAGCTACTTCTGAAGGTACTGGTAGTGGTAAAGTAAATGGCGGTGGCGGCGACCTATACGGTTACGAGCTATCTCTAGCATTGCCATTTAAAATTTTCCACCCGTCACTTGAAGGTTTTGGTTTAATTGCAAGCCATACCGGTATTGAATCAGACATTAAAGATCAAAACGGCAATGAATACGAGCTACCGGGTCTGTCTGACAAAATTCAAAGCTTAACGGTTTACTACGAAATGAATGGTATTCAACTGCGTACCAGCATGCGTAAACGTAGTGCCTTTAAAGGTGATGTATACGGGCTAGGTTTTGATACCGAGCAAGTGGATATCCTAGGCGAAACAATTTGGGACATTCAAGCGGGCTACGACTTTAGTGAGGCCGGTGTTGAAAGCCTTGAAGGGTTATCAATTCAGTTCCAAGTTCAAAACTTAACAGAAGAGCCGTTTACATCGCTTTCTGGCGATAACGCGCTACAAGTTCGTGACTACCAAGATTACGGTCGTACTTACTTGTTAGGCTTTAGCTACAAGCTATAATAAAGGTTGTGTGTAGGAGCCCTTGTAATTTGTTTTACAAGGGCTTTTTTATAGCTACTTTATCTAAATTTTATCAAACTTAACAAAACTTTAAACTGTAAACGTGGACAATAATATGAAACCAATAAAACACGTCGTAATCGCAGGCGGGGGCACGGCAGGGTGGATAACAGCCGCCTTGCTTAATAAAGTGTTAGGTAAAGTAATTAAAATAACTCTTATTGAGTCAAGTACTATTGGCACTATAGGCGTGGGTGAAGCTACAATTCCGCCTATTATTCAGCTTAATAACGCATTGGGTATAAACGAGCAAGATTTTATAAATGCTACAAATGCATCTATAAAATTAGGAATTGAGTTCGAAAATTGGAAAACCCCCTCTCATAGCTACATGCATGCTTTTGGCTCATTTGGAAAAGACTTCCCCTTTTGCGATTTTTACAATTTTTGGATAAAAGGGCATATTAGCGGTGCAGAAGAAAGCTTATGGGACTTTTCTCTTAACTACCAAGCGGCTAAACAGCATAAATTTGCACCTTTAAATACCCTACCTAATACACAATTGCCTGGCTTGAGTTATGCGTATCACTTTGACGCAACGTTATATGCTGAGTTTTTAAAAAACCTCGCAACATCACGCGGTGTTGAGCATATTGATGCCAAAATAGAGCAGGTTGAACAATGCCCTCTATCAGGAAATATAAAATCATTAACCCTTGATAACACACAACAGATAAATGGCGACCTTTTTATAGACGCGACAGGGCAGCGCGCCTTACTCATAGAGCAAACCCTTAACACAGGTTTTGTCGATTGGTCTCATTATTTACCGTGTGATAGCGCCGTGGCGGTGCAGTCTCAAGGTACTAGCGAGCTAAAACCTTATACGCGTTCAATTGCACACAGCGCAGGCTGGCAGTGGCAAATACCGCTGCAAAGCCGAATAGGTAATGGCTTGGTGTATTGTAGTCGTTATTTATCTGACGATGCAGCAACGCAGTTATTAATAGATAATTTACCCGCTGAGCCAATGACTGAGCCGCGGGTGATTGAATTTAAAACAGGGCGGCGGTTAAAGCAATGGCATAAAAATGTGGTATCGGTTGGCCTTGCCAGTGGCTTTTTAGAGCCGTTAGAGTCTACCAGTATTCATTTAATACAAAGTGCCGTAACCCGTTTAATAAAGCTGTTTCCACACAATGGCATAAGCGAAGCTTTAGTTACTGAATTTAATAAGCAAAGCGTGATAGAAATAGAGCACATTCGTGATTTTATAATATTGCATTACACACTAACAGCGCGAGAAGACTCCCCATTTTGGCGAGAATGTAAGCAAATGGACATTCCTGACTCATTGGCCCATAAGCTCAAATTATTTAAGCAAACCGGCAAAGTAGTGCGCGAAAACGACGAATTATTTGCCGAAGTTGCCTGGCAACAGGTGTTTATTGGCCAAGGGCTTATCCCCGAAGATTACAACAGCATTGTTGACTCACTCAGTAGTGAACAACTAAACGATTTATTCTCAACACTAAAAACGCTTATTACCTCAACGGTAGATCAATTACCCACTCATAAAGATTTTTTAGCAAAAATTAAAAAGGCCTGATGATGCAACTTTTAAAAAAACTTTTACTTGTAAGTGCCTGTACTTTACCAACCATTAGCTACGCACTTGACGTTGAGCCAGCTAATTGGTGGGTTGGCATGAACAAAAACACGATTACCATCATGGTTCATGAGCAAAACATTGCAAACGAGCAAATTAAATTAGCTAAATACAACGGCGTTAAGTTAAATAAAGTAACCCGTACCGACAATCCAAATTATGTATTTTTAAATATTACCATTACCGACGCCGCTAAAGCCGGAACGCTTGAATTTAATAGCAGCGAAACAAGCAATAACTTTGAGTTTCCACTTCTTAAACGAGATAAAAACAGCGCTCAGCGTCAAGGGTTTACATCAGCTGATACGCTTTATTTAATTAACCCAGATCGCTTTGCTAATGGTGATAAACAAAACGATACCGTCCCAAGCATGTTAGAAGCGGCAAACCCGAGTATAAAAGGTGGGCGCCACGGTGGTGATATTCAGGGCGTTATAAACGCGCTTCCCTATTTAAACGACTTAGGCGTAACACAGCTTTGGTTAACGCCTGTGCTTGAAAACAACATGCCTAATTATTCTTATCATGGTTATGCAATTACAGACTTTTATAAGGTTGACCCACGCATGGGCTCAAACCAGTTATACAAAACGTTATCTGTAAAAGCAAAAGAGCAGGGTATAGGGCTAGTAATGGATATGGTCCTTAACCATTTTGGCTCTGAGCATACTTGGGTTAACGATAAGCCAACTAAAGATTGGATTAACTTTAATGGTGAGTTTAATAAAGGCAAAAATGCCACCAGCCATGCGCGCCAAACCATACAAGACCCACACGCCAGTGAATACGACAAGCGCCAGTTTAACGATGGCTGGTTTGTAGAAACCATGCCTGATTTAAATCAGCGCCAACCACTGTTAAGTGAATACTTAATTCAAAATGCGATTTGGTGGATAGAATACGCCGATTTAAGCGGCATACGTGTTGATACCTACTCGTATTCAGATAAAGCATTTTTGAGTGATTGGACAAAAGCCATAATGCAAGAGTACCCAGATTTTAATATTGTTGGGGAAGAGTGGACGTCTAACCCTGCTATTGCCTCTTACTGGCAACGTGGAAAGCATAACCAAGATGGCTATACATCAAGCTTACCAAGCGTGATGGACTTTTCGTTGCAAGAGTCGGTAATTCAAGCGCTAAATGAAGATGAAAGCTGGAACACGGGTTGGGTTAAAGTATATGAATCGTTAGCTAATGACTTTTTATACCCTGATACAAATAACATTATGGTATTTGCCGATAACCACGATATGAGCCGTGTTTACACTGAGCTTGGCCAAGATGTAGCCAAAACAAAAATGGCGATGACCTTGTTTTTAACCACACGTGGCATACCGCAAATGTATTACGGTACGGAAGTACTATTAGATAACACCCCAAGTAAAGACCATGGTGATATTAGAATCGACTTCCCCGGCGGGTTTGAAGGGCAAACTCGTAATGCCTTTACCAAAGAGGGCTTAACAAAACAGCAAAAAGAGATGCATAACACCATCAGTACGCTGCTTAACTTTAGAAAAAACAGCTCAGCATTAGATAAAGGAAAGCTTGTACATTTTACGCCTCAACAAGGGGTTTATAGTTATGCGCGTATTAGCGATGAGCAAACAGTGTTGGTATTTATGAATAAAAACACACAAGCGCTACAAAAAAATATTGAGTATATGCAAGAGGTAATGCCTAACAGCACAACAGCATTTAATTTATTTACTCAAAAAACACAAAAGCTTGGCAAAACCATTGAATTACCAGCGATGAGCGCAACGGTACTCGTTATAAATACGCCACAATAGTGACCTGAATACGTATGCAGCAACTGTATGGTTGCTGCAGTAATCTTTAGTATAAAGTTAATAACAATACTGACAAAAAAGACACACAATGAAAAAATCTGTTTATGTACCCGCAGTACTGTGTAGTGCACTTATTGCTACAGGGTGTTCAGAAAATAACAAACCTGAACAACAGCAAGCACCTGCCCACACGCAAAATGAGCTTACCAAGCCGGTTGTATATCAAGTATTTACCCGTTTGTTTGGTAATACCGAAACAGCCAATGTGCCATGGGGCACTAAAGAGCAAAACGGCGTAGGTAAATTTGCCGACTTTAACGATGCAGCCCTCAAAGGTATTAAAGAGCTAGGTACCACGCACGTTTGGTATACCGGTGTATTACACCACGCGCTAGTGGGCGATTATACCGACTACGGCATTTCACAAGATGACCCCGATGTAGTAAAAGGCCGCGCAGGGTCACCGTACGCAATTAAAGATTACTACGATGTTAACCCCGATTTAGCCGTTAATGTAACAAACCGCATGGGAGAGTTTAGCCAGCTTATTGAACGTACACATAGCCACGGTATGAAAGTCATTATTGATATAGTGCCTAACCATGTTGCCCGAAATTATCAATCACTTGGAAAGCCTAAAGGCGTAGAGGATTTCGGCGCACAAGACGACACCAGTAAAACGTACGATAAAAATAACAACTTTTATTATGTGCCTGGGCAGTCATTTCAAGTGCCTACTTCTACAACTTATACCGTGTTAGGTGGAAAGGATCACCCACTTGCGGATGGCTTTTTTGATGAAACACCTGCTAAATGGACAGGTAACGGTGCCCGTGCACCAAAACCCGATATTAACGATTGGTACGAAACAGTAAAAGTAAATTATGGCGTAAAGCCAGATGGTAGCTACGATTTTGCTCAGCTGCCAAACGACTATAAAGACAAAGATTACCGTGATCATTATGCGTTTTGGCAAGATAAAGAGCTACCAGATAGCTGGTACAAATTTAGAGACATTGCGCTTTTTTGGCTAGACAAAGGCGTTGATGGCTTTAGATACGACATGGCCGAAATGGTCCCAGTTGAATTTTGGAGCTTTTTAAATTCGTCAATAAAAATGCAAAAAAGCGATGCGTTTTTATTGGCCGAAGTCTATAACCCGTTAATGTACCGTGCCTATATTCAGCAAGGTAAAATGGATTATCTTTACGATAAAGTCGGCTTTTACGATACCTTAAAAGCGGTAATGCAACTTAAACAACCTGCCAATAGTATTTTTGATGCGCATCAAAGTGTGCTCGATATAGAGCAACATATGCTGCATTTTTTAGAAAATCACGACGAGCAACGAATCGCAAGCCCAGACTTTGCAGGTAATGCCCAGTGGGGTAAACCTGCTTTAGTTGTTTCTAATTTAATTAGCCGCGCGCCAACACTTTTATATTTTGCTCAAGATGTGGGAGAAGATGGCTCTGAAAACGCGGGGTTTGGAGCGCCGACACGTACCAGTATTTTTGACTACATTGGCGTTCCAGCGCACCAAGCATGGATGAATAACGGAAAATTTGATGGCGCTAACTTAACCGCAGAGCAAGTAGCACTTCGTAATTACTACAAAGCGGTTATGTCACTGAATAGTTTACCTGCTGTAGTAGGCGGAGAAATGTCGGCACTTAACCTTGTAGGAAGTGAACGTGTAGTTGGTTTTACCCGCTCTTTAGGCCAGCAAAGTGTGTATGTGTTAAGTAACTTTAGCGAGCAGCCACAAACAGTTACGGTTAATTTATCAAAGGCACAATTAGGTGCAATGAGCGAAAATACGCTATTAAATGATTTACTTGAAAATCACACCACCGGGCTTAAAGCTCACCCGCAAGGCGCTACATTTAACCTCACACTTGATGCATTTAGCAGCGCAGTATTAACAAATAAGGCTAATAATGAATAATCAAAATAATAATACCGATAAGCCAAATTTAAGTTTTTGGCAAATATGGAACATGTGCTTTGGCTTTTTAGGCATACAATTTGGTTTTGCCCTGCAAAACGGCAATGTGAGCCGAATATTTCAAACATTAGGCGCACAAGTTGATGATATTCCCATTTTATGGGTTGCAGCCCCGCTTACAGGCTTAATTGTTCAGCCTATTATAGGCTATTGGAGCGATAAAACGTGGGGGCGCTTTGGCCGTCGTCGTCCGTTCTTTTTTATAGGTGCAGTGTTAACAACGCTTTCACTATTTATTATGCCGCATTCACCAACGCTTTGGATTGCCGCGGGTATGTTATGGATCATGGATGCGTCAATCAACGTAACCATGGAACCGTTTAGAGCGCTTGTTGGTGATAACTTGCCAGAAAAGCAACGCGCGACAGGTTACGGTTTACAAAGCTTTTTTATTGGTATTGGTGCTGTACTAGCCTCAGCATTACCATGGATGATGACCAACTGGTTTGATGTAAGTAATACCGCAGCTCCAGGGCAAATTCCTGAATCTGTTAAATACTCATTTTATTGGGGCGGGGTGGTGTTACTTGTTGCGGTGCTTTGGACCGTTGCACGTACTAAAGAATACAGCCCTGAGCAATTAGCGGCTTTTGAAAAGCAAAACGCACAACCTACAACAAGCAAAGTGGTTGATATTAACTTTAATAAAGGTGCCATTATTTTTGTGGTACTGGGTTTAGCAACTCTTGCATTAGTCATGGGCTTATCCCTTGAAAAAGAATTATACCTACTTGCTGGTGGTTTATTAGCGTTTGGTATTGTGCAGTGGATTGCAGCGGCGCTTAAAAGTGCGAATAAAACCCAAGGTGGTTTTTACCAAGTAGTACAAGATGTATTTACTATGCCAGAGGCCATGAAGCAGCTTGCCTGGGTGCAGTTTTTTAGCTGGTTTACTTTATTTGCTATGTGGATTTATACCACCGCTGCAGTAACAAGCTTTCATTATGGTAGTAGCGATGCAACTTCTAAAGCATTTAACGATGGTGCAGATTGGGTGGGTATTTTATTTGCCGCCTACAATGGATTTGCCGCAATTGCCGCTATGTGTATTCCATTTTTAGTTAAAAAAATGGGATTAAAAGGCGCGCATTGCTTTAATTTATTGCTGGGCGCGTTAGGTCTTGCAAGCTTTATGTTTATACAAGACCCTAAAATGTTACTTATACCTATGATAGGCGTAGGGTTTGCTTGGGCGTCTATTTTATCACTCCCGTATGCCATGTTAAGTAACGCACTACCGAGTAACAAAATGGGCGTTTATATGGGGATTTTTAACTTTTTTATAGTTATACCTCAGTTACTTGCCGCCAGTGTTTTAGGGCTTATTTTACGCCACGTATTTTCTAATCAGCCTATTTACGCATTATTAATTGGTGCAGCTTCGTTTGTTGTTGCTGCTGTTGCAGTAATGCGCGTTAAAAATTCTCATTAAGGACACACAATGAAAAAATATAACCTTATAACCGCCNGCTCAAAACACAAGCACGACTAACGAAAGTACCACAGCACAGGTTACATCGGCCCCAGGCGCCCCAGGCGCAGAGCCTTTTTGGGCTTATGCGGGTAAAACAGGTATTGGTACATCATACGAGCAATACCAAAACGGCCAATACACTGATGCAGCTGCAACGGGGGATGTGTCTAAAGTATGGTTTTCAATAGCTAAAGGTATGATCACCGAAACCATGTTTGGGCTTATTCACCAAGCACAAATAAAAGACATGCAATTTATAGTAACAGGTAAAGATTTTACCGTTAGTGAAGCGGATGATTTAAATGTCACCATTGATTACTTACATAAAGATGCACAAGGTCGCCCGTTATCGCTGGCTTATAAAGTAACAAGCACTGATAAACAAGGCCGCTTTAGCCTAGAAAAACACATCTTTACTGACCCAGATGGGCAAACCCTATTTGTACGCAGTGTATTTAATACTGAGCTTGAAGGGCTAAAAGCGTATGTGTCTGTTAATCCGTACATTAATAATAACGGCTTAGGTGACTTTGCTAAAACAACAGAGAAAGGGCTTGTAGCATGGGAAGATGATAACTATTTATCACTTCAATCCGCATCACCATTTAAAGCAAAAACAGTTGGGTTTACAGGAAAAAGTGACGGCATTAATGCACTTAAAACTACGCAATCTATAACTACCCAATACACAAATACTGGCGAAACGGCTGGGAATGTAAGCATGCTTGCAGAGCTTGGCGAGATAACTGCAAATACCACTTTTGATTTAGCCCTGAGCTTTGGTAAAACGCAGCAGCAAAGTATAAAGCAGGGCGAAAAAAGCTTAGCTAAAGGCTACCAAGCGGTGCTCGATCACTACAATGGCAAGGGTGAAGCGCTAGGCTGGGAAGATTACCTACAAAGCCTAAAACCGCTTAATCCCATGGTTGAACAAACAGCCGATAACGGTAAGCTTTTATACACCAGTGCCATGGTATTAAAAGCACAAGAAGATAAAACACACGCAGGGGCATTAATTGCTTCTTTATCTAACCCATGGGGCGAAACGGTTTCAGCCAAAGAAGGTTCTACGGGTTATAAAGCGGTATGGGTGCGCGATTTTTATCAAGTAGCCATGGCATTTATGGCGCTTGGCGATACTGCCACAGCAAAAACAGCGTTCGAATACCTTGAAAAAGTGCAAGTAAACAGCAAAACACCAGGTAATAAAGGCGATACAGGCTGGTTTTTACAAAAAACACACGTCGATGGTGAGTTAGAATGGGTAGGCGTACAGCTTGATCAAACTGCTATGCCTATCATGCTGGCATGGAAGTTACATAAAGCCAACGTACTTAGCGATGAAGAGCTAAAAAGCTGGTACGGCAAAATGTTAAAACCAGCGGCAGATTTTTTAGTCGAGGGGGGACTTGCTAAAATTTTGTGGAACGACACACAAATTACACCTCCGGCAACACAACAAGAGCGCTGGGAAGAGCAAAGCGGTTATTCTCCATCTACAACTGCGGCAATAGTGGCAGGCCTTATTACCGCAAGCGATATCGCAACGCTTAGTGGCGATGATAAAAACGCGCAGCGCTACCTTGCTACGGCTAAAAAATACAGCAGCGATATTGAATCGCAAATGTTTACTACCGAAGGTAACTTAAAAGGCGAGAATAGCGATGGCGAATACTTTATTCGTATAGGCCAAGATACCGATGCAAACTCAAACACTAAAATTAACGCTAATAATGGCCGCGAAGGGTTTAATAAAAAGCAAATTTTAGATGGCGGCTTTTTAGAGTTAGTACGCTATGGCGTACGCGGTGCAAATGATGAAAGCATCGTTAAAACACTACCTGAGTATGACGACGAAACACTTGAAGATAACCTACAAGTTAAATACAGCTTTAGCTTTGACGATGGCAGCGGCACTTTTGCAGGCTAC
>NZ_AUTO01000247.1:0-6433 GCF_000498055.1 Pseudoalteromonas sp. TB51 | reverse complement strand
CCGCCGCTATGGCAATGATGGCTACGGTGAAGATGAAGTTAAAGGCACAAACTATGCTGAGGGTGGTAGTAATACACCAGGTCAACGTGGGCGTGTATGGCCATTTTTCACCGGTGAGCGCGGGCATTACGAAATCGCAGCAGCTAATGCAAACAATGCTCTGGATGATGCTAAACAGGCGCAAATTAAAAACAGCTATGTGAAAGGCTTAGAGCAATTTGCTAATAACGGCCTTATGTTACCAGAGCAAGTATGGGATGGTGTAGGGGTTAACAAAGCAGGTTATGAGCTAGGCGAGGGAACTAATTCAGCAACACCATTGGCATGGACTCATGCCGAGTATATTAAATTAGTCCGTTCACTGAGCGACAAACAAGTTTGGGATCATTATCCCGTTGTTGAGAAAGCTTTAAAATAAGGCTAGTTCAAAATGTAAAATTAAAGCCACGGTTAACAGCCGTGGCTTTTTTGTATCTAAGTGGGGGTTTAATGTTTAATAAGCACAATGACGTTGAGTGATAAATTCTTAACTAGACCCTCTGGCAATTAATACCGGCGGTAAAAGGGTGCTTTGTACTTCTTCTTCACGTATTAATTTAAGCAGGTTCTCTACTAACATTTGCCCTGCGACGGTGGTGTCTTGCGCTATGGTTGTAAGCGGTGGGTTTATGTAGCTTGCAATGGCTATGTTATCAAAACCGACCACGGCCACTTCGTTAGGAACATTAATATTGGCTTCTTTTAAAGCGCGAATTGCACCAATGGCAATTAAATCACTGGCGGCAAAGAGTGCGTTAAATTTAATGTTATTAGCAATAAGTGAGCGTGTAGCATGATAACCAGACTCTTCAGTTGAAATAGCATTGGCCATTTTTCGCTCATTAATGGTTATACCATTAGTAAGTAGCTCATCTTTAAACCCCTGAAAGCGGGCAAAAAATTCTGGGCTGTGATCAGATGCATCACCGATAAACGCGCAATCGGTGCGGTTATGGGCAATTAAATGGCCAGCGGCTANCCCCCGCCGTAGTTGTCGCAGCATACAGTAAGATCTGGGCGGTTATCTACTGTTGCGCCCCAGCATACAAACTTAGTGTTTTGGTCAAGCAAGGTTTTAAACTTTGGTTGAAAGTCTATGTAATCACCATAGCCGAGCAAAATAATGCCATCGGCTCTGTGGCTGTCTTCGTAGTCGGCTTGCCAATCGGCACTAGCTGATTGAAACGATACCAATAAGTCGTAACCTTCTTTTGCACACGCACGAGTAATACTGCCCAGCATTGATAAAAAGAATGGGTTTATTTGTGATTCATCTGATGTTGGGTCTTCAAACAACAATAGCGCAAGGGTACTACTTTGCTGAGTACGTAAGTTGCTGGCATTTTTATCAACTTTATAGTTAAGTTGTTTTGCTATGTCGTGGACGCGTTTGCGTGTTTCTTCATTAACAAGGGGGCTGTTACGTAAAGCGCGAGATACAGTTGATTGTGAAACCCCTGCATAATGGGCAATGTCAAATGAGGTGGCTTTACCTTTCATTGTTACAACTTAATTAAATGCTAAATAATTGTGTCATTTTCGACTATTAGTGAATTATTTCAAGCTTTTTGCGATTTATTATTGATCTAATCCTGACACCGGTGTCATAATGCCAATGTTTTATCATTTTGTTGTCAAAACGTATTAGCTGCTATTTTATATAGCAGCCTTTTTTACTGTGATAGCTACTTTGAGGTGATAGCTCAAAGTGTATAAATAACAACGCATAGCCGTTGTAAAATAATAAGCATAAGCCGCTTACACAAAAGAGATAATACCATGAGTCAAAATTCTTCTGCCCAGTTTAACCCTATCCTAGTTGCCGATATTGGTGGCACCAATGCGCGCTTTGCACTAATTACCGACTTTAATGAGCAAACTAACCAATTTGTTATTGAGCATATTAACATATTTCCCAGTGCTAATTTTGGCTCTTTAGAAAGCGCACTTGAACAATACTTAACAACGATCCCTCATGTTACGCCAACTCAGGCATGTTTAGCTGTTGCAGGCCCTATAAAAGCAGGCCAAGTGCATTTAACCAATTTGGGTTGGCATTTTAGTGTTAGTGAATTTAAAGCACATTTTAATCTAACACAATTAGAAGTAATTAATGACTTTGCTGCGTTTGCTTATGCAGCGCCTTATTTAGACTCAACGCAAAATATTACTATTAAGCCCGGTCAAGCCGATGCAAATGCAAATATTGGTGTTATGGGACCAGGTACTGGCTTTGGTGCTGCTTGTTTAGTGCGTACAGCGCAGTCAACTGCAGTATTAAGCTCTGAGGGCGGGCATATGTCGCTTGCTCCTGTAAACGAGCTAGACGCTTTATTAATTAACGAGCTTCGAAAAGAGCACCCTCATGTATCTATAGAGACTGTTTTTTCAGGCCCAGGTATTGCCCATTTATACAAAGCAATGGCAGCCGTGAAAGGGGTTACAGCTAAAAATTTAGATGCAGCCCAAATTAGTAGCCTTGCAAACAGTGGCGAGTGTGAAGTGTGCGATGCAACGCTTAATCAGTTTTGTGACTGGATAGGCAGTGTGGCAGGCGATTTAGCGGTAGTATACGGCGCATTAGGTGGCCTATTTATAGGCGGCGGTATTTTACCGCGTATGCAAACGCGATTACTTGAAAGCCGTTTTGTAGAGCGTTTTTCGCAAAAAGGTGTTATGTCGCAATATGCAGGGCAAATTCCAGTCACTTTAGTAACACAAGATAACATACCGCTAATTGGGGCGGGTGCGTGTTTATATAACAGCAAGTAAATTTGCTTAATGGTTGTATTTGGATAATGAACAAATGAAAAAAGTAACCATAAATAGCGTAGCAAGCCATGCAGGCGTTTCTAAAAAAACCGTGTCGCGGGTTTTAAATAATGAGCCTAACGTGAGTGCAGCTACGCGCGAAAAAGTACTTAAAGTATTTAAAGAGCTTGATTACACGCCTAACCCAATAGCACGCGGACTTGCGCAAAATCGCAGCTTTATTATTGGCTGCTTATATGACAACCCCAGTAAAAGTTATATAACTCGCGTACAAACGGGTGCGCTTGCTGCCTGTAAAGAAAATAACTACAACTTACTAATACACCCGTGCGAATTACGTGGCGATGATTTAATTAACGATATAGAGCAGTTATTACAAACCTCGCGTTTAGATGGCGTAGTATTGACCCCGCCATTTGGTGATTTTGAAAAACTCGCTAATTTTTTAAAAGCTAAAAACATACCCTATGCACGGGTTGCATCGGCACTGCTAGAAGATGATTCAATTTCAGTGCGCAGCAACGACGAGCAGGGCGCCTATGAAATAACCGAGCACTTAATTTCGCTTGGTCATAAGTCGATTGCTTTTATTAAAGGCCACCCTGATCACAGTGCTACGCAACAGCGCTTTAAAGGTTACAGACGAGCGTTGGCAAGCCACGGTATAGAATTTGACGAGCGGTTAGTAGAAGAGGGTAACTTTAGTTATCACTCAGGTGTAGACAGTGCGCGCAGCATTTTAGATTTATCGCCACGTCCTACCGCGGTATTTGCATCAAACGATTACATGGCGGCGGCGGTATTAAAACTTGCCACACAGCGCCAATTACGCGTACCCGATGATATCTCTATTGCAGGGTTTGATAATGCACCAATTGCTCGCCATATATGGCCGGGCTTAACGACTATTGCACAACCTGTAGAAGAAATGACTAAACAAGCTGTTACGCAGCTTATATCGCATATTTCGCAGCCACAAGAGCAGCCGTATCAGGTAACGCTAGAATCACGCTTAATTACCCGCGAGTCTACTGCTGCAATAAAATAACCCCCTTTTTTGTTTTTCACAGTAACCCGAATTTGAGTGACGCTTATTCGGGTTTTTTTTGTGCGGATTTTAGCAAATAAACTAAAATTAGCATGGTCATTAATTGGTCACGTTAAAATTTTACACTATTTTTGTTACTCAGGGTTGACACCGGTGTCAATGCTATGCGTTAATACAGTGACACCGGTGTCAGGGTTGTTGTGAGAGGCTCCCTGGTAGCGTACCTTTGAACGGGTAAATCAAAGATGCTCAGTGCAGTTATTTACGTGGAGTCTGTAATTGCTACTGAGCCTTTTTCCTCTAACTAATAGAGATGAGCTAAATTATGTTGCACCCTCGCATTGAAGAAGTCACCCAACGCGTTATTGAACGCAGTAAACAAACCCGTCAAGATTATTTAGATCGTATTTCGCACGCAAAAAAACAAACAAGAGTCCGTGCCGGACTAGGCTGCGGAAACATCGCTCACGTTATGGCTGCGTGTAGCAGCGACGACAAAGCGCGCTTAAAGGCTGATGAGCAGCCAAATCTTGCTATTATCAACTCATATAACGATATGCTTTCGGCCCATGTGCCATACAAAGATTTCCCAGATTTAATTAAAGACCTTGCTACTAAGTACGACGCAACTGCCCAAGTTGCAGGCGGTGTACCAGCAATGTGTGATGGCGTTACGCAAGGGCGTGACGGCATGGAATTATCGCTTTTTTCTCGCGACGTAATTGCTATGTCTACTGCGGTATCACTATCGCATGACGTATTTGACGGCGTTTTTTGTTTAGGCGTATGTGACAAAATTGTCCCAGGTTTATTAATTGGTGCCTTATCTTTTGGTCACTTACCGGTATTCTTTTTACCTGCTGGGCCAATGCAATCTGGTATTCCAAACAAAGAAAAAGCACGTATTCGCCAAAAATTTGCACAAGGCTTAGTAAGCCGTGAAGACTTACTTGAAGCTGAAAGCGCCTCGTACCACAGCGCAGGTACATGTACGTTTTACGGTACCGCTAACTCAAACCAAATGTTGATGGAAATAATGGGCCTACACCTTCCAGGTAGCTCGTTTATTAATCCTTATACTGAGCTTCGCGATGGTTTAACAGGTAATGCTGTAGAAACCATGCTTAAGCAGCTTACAGATGATAAAGAAAGCCCGTGTTTAGCAGATGTAATCAGCGAAAAAACCATTATTAATGGTTTAGTTGGCTTGCTATCTACAGGTGGCTCTACTAACCACGCTATTCATATTGTTGCTATCGCAAAAGCGGCGGGTATTCAAGTAACGTGGAAAGACATGTCTGACTTATCAGAAGTTGTACCACTACTTACGCGTATTTACCCTAACGGCTCAGCAGATGTAAACCATTTCCAAGCCGCAGGCGGTATGGGCTTCTTAATGCGTGAATTAGCCGGCGCAGGTTACTTGCATACTGATGTTAAAACAATGCTTGGTGAAGGCTTAGCGCCTTACATGATGGAGCCGCGTTTAGATAAAGACGACAGCTTAATTATGAGCAACTCAACAGGCCCTTCAAAAGTTAAATGGGTAGATTGCCCAGAAAACTCACTCGATGAAGAAGTACTGCGTCCAATTAGCAATCCATTTAGCAAGCAAGGCGGCCTACAACTACTTACGGGTAACCTAGGTAAAGCCGTCATTAAAGTGTCTGCTGTAGCCACTGAGCACCAAGTAGTAACAGCCCCAGCTAAAGTATTTAGCTCACAAGGCGAACTGCAAGAGGCATACAGCCGTGGCGAGTTAAACCAAGACTTTATTGCCGTGCTTAAAGAGCAAGGCCCTAAAGCGAAAGGTATGCCAGAGCTTCATAAATTAACGCCAGTAATGGCAACACTTCAAGACGAAGGCTTTAAAGTAGCTATTGTGACTGATGGCCGTATGTCGGGCGCATCAGGTAAAGTGCCTGCTGCTATTCACTTAGCGCCAGAAGCTGTTGAAGGAGGCATTATTGCAAAAATTCTTGAGGGCGATTTAGTAACACTGGATGCGCCAAACGGAATATTAAAAGTACATGTTAGCGACGAAGAGCTTGCTAAGCGTGAACTACAACTTAGCCAACCAAGCTTAACCTTTGGTACCGGCCGAGAGTTATTTACTGGATTTAGAAATATTGTAAGCAGCGCCGATTTAGGTGCGAGTGCTTTTGGACTTGAATAATAATTGCCACACACTGGGTAATGAGGAACAAGTAATGAGTATTGAAAAAATCTTAGCGTCGGCACCTGTGGTGCCAGTGGTTGTAATCGAAAAACTAGAAGATGCAGCACCACTCGCTAGAGCGTTATACAACGGTGGCTTAAAAGCCCTTGAAATTACGCTACGCACGCCTGTTGCAGTGGAAGCTGTAAAACTAATGAAAGCAGAAGTTCCAGAAGCTTACGTTGGTACAGGTACAGTGGTTGATAAAGCAAGCTTTGATGCTTCAGTAGAAGCAGGCGCTGATTTTATGGTAAGCCCAGGTGTAAGTGATGAATTATTAGCACTAGCTAAAGATTCAGACATTCCGTTTTTACCGGGTGCAGCAACTGCGAGCGAAGTAATGCAGTTAGCAAGCC
>NZ_AUTO01000246.1:25753-28017 GCF_000498055.1 Pseudoalteromonas sp. TB51 | reverse complement strand
CGCGGGATGGAGCAGCCTGGTAGCTCGTCGGGCTCATAACCCGAAGGTCGTCGGTTCAAATCCGGCTCCCGCAACCAATTTTTTAAAAAGTTTGGTTACTGTAAACTCTAACTTAAGAGATTAAATTAAGTAGTCGATAGACTTAAAATAACAGGCGCGGGATGGAGCAGCCTGGTAGCTCGTCGGGCTCATAACCCGAAGGTCGTCGGTTCAAATCCGGCTCCCGCAACCAATTTCCTTTAGGGGTTTGAGGTTACTGTAAAATGTTAGTTAAAGAAAAGCTTGTCGGTCTCAGCTCTTCATTAGCCGCAAAGGTAGTCGTTTTAAATTCGGCTCCCGCAACCAATTTCCTTTAGGGAGTTGGCAGCCACGTTGTAATGTAAGCAACGCTAAATAAGTATACATATTTCAGGCGCGGGATGGAGCAGCCTGGTAGCTCGTCGGGCTCATAACCCGAAGGTCGTCGGTTCAAATCCGGCTCCCGCAACCACTGAAATACATAAAATGAAACGACACGCTTAAAGCGTGTTTTTTTATGCCTAAAATTCAGTGAAATGAATAGCTCGTCGGTCTCAGCTCTGCATAAGCCAGCAAAGGTCGTCGGTTCACCTTTCATAAGCTCTGGCTCCCGCAACCACTGAAATAATAGGTTATATTAAATCGACACGCCAAAAGCGTGTTTTTTTATGCCTAAAATTCAGTGAAATGAATAGCTCGTCGGGCTCAGCTCTGCATAAGCCAGCAAAGGTCGTCGGTTCACCTTTCATAAGCTCCGGCTCCCGCAACCACTGAAATACATAAAATGAAACGACACGCTTAAAGCGTGTTTTTTTATGCCTGAAATTTATATTTCTTTCCCTATAAAGCACTCTTAGATTTATACCCCCGAGTAATATCTATAAATATTATAAACTTCTCAAAAAATACGTTATTACTTAAAACTTTGTATAGTTTGTGTTAAAACGGCACAAATAATTTTGGGTTGTTACACATGACTGAACTTTATCACTGGTTTGATTTAATCGGTATTGCTGTGTTTGCTGTTACAGGTACTTTGGTCGCACACGAAAAGAAAATGGATGGTTTTGGGGTTGTAGTATTAGCAGCGGTAACAGCGATTGGGGGCGGTACGGTTCGCGATCTCATATTAGATGTTCCGGTATTTTGGTTACACGATCAAAGTTTTTTTTATGCTATTTTAGCCGCGGTATTTATTACCACGCGGCTTATTAACAAGCAAAAGTCGATTCCGCACTACACATTACAAATTGCCGATGCATTTGGTTTAGCATTTTTTGCGGTAATGGGCACCCAAAAAGCCTTACTAGCCGGCATGCCAAATATGACCGCGATTATTATGGGTGTAATTACCGGTTGCTTTGGGGGCATGCTCCGTGATGTGCTTGCTCGCGAAATTCCTATGCTGCTAAAAGGCGAGTTATACGCTATTACCTGTATAGCTGGCGGTGTGGTTTATACGCTGGGAATTCATTTTTCGTTCGCGACCGAACTTGCCATGGTAATGGCAATGCTAACCACCTTATTGCTTCGTATTGCGGCTATTAAATGGCAAATCACAGTACACGTTTTTAAATATTCTGACTAAACTAATTAATTAAACCATTAATTAGGATAAGGAATGTCGCTAGCTCGCATTTACTCTCGTGCCCAAGTGGGTATAAACGCCCCCGAGGTTATTGTAGAAGTACACCTAGGTAATGGTTTACCGGCATTTAATATTGTTGGGCTGCCAGAAGCCTCAGTTAAAGAATCAAAAGACAGGGTGCGTAGCGCCCTAGAAAACTCTCAATTTGGTTTTCCTGATCAACGTATTACTGTAAATTTAGCTCCTGCCGATTTACCTAAAGATGGCGGGCGCTTCGACTTAGCCATTGCCGTAGGTATTTTAATGGCCTCGGGGCAGGTAGTGTGTCCAGATATACATAAATATGAATTTTACGGTGAGCTTGCCCTTAATGGTGAAGTGCGGGGAGTTAATGCCATTTTGCCCTCTGTACTTGCTGCAAAAGAGCAAAACCGTTGCTGCTTTTTACCTTTTACCAATGATAGCCTCGCAAGCTTGGTGAACGGCGTTAAGCGTAAAGCGGTTAACTCATTACAAGAAGTATGGGGGGATTTATTAAATCAGCAGCCACTGCCTTTAAATATTGAATACCCAGATTGCGCCCAGTCTCCCGACTTTTTACTCGATTTAAGTGATGTTAAAGGCCAACCCGGTGCTAAGCGAGTGCTAGAAATAGCCG
>NZ_AUTO01000246.1:0-25748 GCF_000498055.1 Pseudoalteromonas sp. TB51 | reverse complement strand
CCGCTGGAGGCCATAACCTACTTTTTTTAGGTCCACCTGGTACGGGTAAATCTATGCTAGCGCAGCGTATGGCTACGATAATGCCAACCATGTCTGACGATGAGGCAATATCAACGGCTGCACTGTATTCTATTATTGGCCAATCAATTGATTTAAATAATTGGCGCCAACGCCCTTTTCGAAACCCACACCACACTTGCTCGGCAGTCGCTTTAGTTGGTGGCTCTTCAAACCCTAAACCGGGGGAAATTTCACTTGCGCATAACGGGGTGTTATTTTTGGACGAGCTTCCGGAATTTGAACGTAAGGTACTTGATTCGCTGCGTGAACCCATGGAAACCGGCTCGGTGGTTATTTCGCGGGCAGCAAGGCAAATGGAGTTTCCGGCGCAGTTTCAGCTTATAGCCGCACTAAACCCAAGCCCTACCGGGTGTCATAATGATAAGCGAGCAACACCTGACCAAGTGATGCGCTATTTATCGCGCGTATCAGGCCCGTTTATCGACCGTATCGATTTACAAATAGAGCTACCGCGACTAACAAGTGTTGAGCTACAAAGTACCGAGCCTGAAGAAACCAGCGCCCAAGTAAGAGCCCGAGTAGAGGCGGCCTACAGTGCACAGCTAAAGCGCCAAGGTAAGGTTAATGCACGATTAAATAATAAAGAAATGAATATACATTGCACTTTAGCCCCTGCTGAGTTGCAGTTTTTAGCACGCGCTAGCGAAAAGCTGTCGTTATCGCCGCGCTCTTACCATAGGGTTATTAAAGTGGCGCGTACTATTAGTGACTTAAAAGGTGCAGAGCATATTAGTTTAGAAGAGCTAAAAGAGGCGCTAAATTATCGCGCTTTTGAGCGGTTACTAGCGCAGTTAACTAAATAAACTAAACGTTGCTGGAAATAATACCGAACCGCAATAATGTTTAATCATTTTAAGGTGCTAAGCTCGGAGCCTGCTGCGTTTTTCTGCGTTTAAAATTTTAATGCGCTAAATTGAGAGCATGTAACCTTTGCCGCGCACGGTAACAATGCGTTTTTGGTCTTTTTCATCGTAAAGTTTTTTACGCAAACGGCCAATTAAAACATCCACGGTACGGTCATTTGGGCTCCAATCTGGTTGGCCTATTTCTTCTGATATTTTTTCTCGCGAGGTTGCTTTACCTGCGTTGCTAATTAAACAAATTAGCACTTTGTGCTCGGCTTCGGTTAAGCGCGATTCAATACCTGATGAGGTAATTAATGTGCGGTTATCGGGGTGGAGTTTAAAGTCGGCGTACTCTATAAACTCTTCGCTTTCATCATCGTCTTGATTAATTGCAATACGTTTATAAAGTGCGCGCATGCGCAGCTCAAGTTCTAATAAATCAACAGGCTTACAAATATAGTCATCAGCACCTTGTGCAAGCCCTGCAATACGATCGGCTTGAGAGTCGCGGCTAGATAAAACAATCACGCCAATATCGGTCAAAGTGTTGAGCTCTTTGGCAAGCTGCAACCCATCACGCTTGGGTAATACAATATCAATAATGGCAAGAGAAATAGCACTGCGCAGGTTTACGCGTTGCCTAACTATGTTTAGGGCATCGGCACCTGTGGGGTCTATTTCTATCGAAAATTCGGTGTCTGTAAAGTGATTTTGGATGCGCTTAACGAGTAGCTCGTCGTCTTCAACCAATAAAACGTTAATTGCCATAGGACTTATTTTTGTATATTTATAGCTCTGTATGGTAGCACCAATCGTTAAATGCTGAGAAGGGGGCGGTGTAACTTTTCGGTAACTTTATGTTTCAGATATAAAAGGCGGCTTACCTAAGGTTGCTGTTTATGTGAGTAAGCTCAGCACATTTAGCTAAAAATGTGCTGAGCGCTGTGTTACTTATCTGAATACATTGCGTCCCACCACTGTGGTTCGCCTTTTAGTTGTTTATCAAAATAAGCAAGCATGGTGTTCCACCAATCAAAGCGTTTATCACGAGCAAAAATTTGATGGTCGGCGCCTTTATATTCAATAAGCTCTACGTCCTTATTTAAAAGCTTTAAGGCGGTATACATGGTTAAGCTTTCGCCAACAGGTACATTGGTATCGCTATCGCCGTGTAACAGTAGTAAAGGGGTCGTTACTTTATCGGCATGAAATACAGGGCTGTGATCGCTATAAAGTGAAGCGTTATTCCACGGAAAGCTATTTTTTGATGCTTCGCCTGAGTATAAATACCCCCACCAACCTTCGCCCCAATACGAGGTTAAGTTTGATATACCCGCATGCGCAATAGATGCACTAAACATGTCTGTTTTGGTGGCAAGTAGCATGGTCATGAAGCCTCCGTATGAGGCGCCTAAATTACCCACTTTTTTGCTATCAACAAAATCGTATTTTTTTAAAAAGGCCTGCGTACCTTGCATTATATCGCTAGCGGTATAATCGCCCCAGGCGTTAACGTGCTGAGCAGAAAATGTTTGCCCAAAACCAGTTGCCCCTGTTGGCTGTAATACATAAACAACATAGCCATTTGCTGCCCACAAGTTAAATGGGTAGCGCCCTGTAAAACCACGGGTAACCGGTGAGGTGCCACCGTAGTAATAGACAAGTGCAGGGTGTTTTTTAGTTTTATCTAAGTTGGTAGGTATGTACACACGCCCTGTAATTTCTACGCCGTCTTTATTTGTAAAGTTAAACTCTTCCAGAGTCGGTATTTGTGTATTAGCGTAGGCAAGCGGCTTAGAGTCCCAGATTAGGTCTGTTTTATTTTTACTTATATTTAAGCGTTTAAGCTGCTGAGGGGTGGATGCTGTGGTACCGCTTAGTAGCACTTGCGGGTTTCTCTCGTGCGAGTAGCTAAATTGCTCAACGATATCTAAACCCGTATTAAGTTTTTTAAAGCGCTGTTTGCTCAAGTCATATAAATACAAAGGTTGGGTATCTTGCTCGGTTACTTTTATAAGCGCATCGCCATTATCAAGCACATGTAATTCACCTATAGCGGGGTCAAACTGCTTACTAAGCGCTTTTACATTCTTACCGTTATCGCTAAGTAAGTACAATTGGCCGTCGTAATTATTAGCTAACATCCCTTTTGGAAGGGCACGGCCTGCGCCATTTTTAAAATCTGGGCCAGCAACAACGTACACATCTTTGTTGGCGAACTTTGCATGGTTAAAGGTTTTAAATTTACCAAAAGACGTTATTTTATTCGATTGTAAGTCAAGTTCCACCAGTTCAGTTTCTGGGTGGGTGGTGGCTTGCATAACCATAACTTGGCGGCTCATTAATACTTTGCCACGATTAGTGTTTGCATCTTCAAAGCTATGCGAAATAGGGCCTTGGCTAAGCGCTTTGGTTAAGCCGCTGTTGGTGTCTAACATATAGAGCTGACTTACGTTGCGTGCGTATGACCATCTATCTTGAAGGCCTTTGTAGTGCTTAGTTAAGCTGTTGTTGTCTTCGGGGGTTTTAGACCAGCTAAAAATAAGGCTGTTATTATCATAAAAATTAAAGTTACTTGCGCCTTCAAGCTCACTAGCCAATGTTTTAATGCTGAGGTTTTTACGGTTTAGCTGTTTTAGCTCACTCCCTAACATATAAACTAAAAATTGATTATTGGGGCTCCATACCATATTGCTTGGTTGCTGGCCTTCAAAGCGATACAAGGTTTGATTTTGGCTATTTTTAAGCTCAGTTACCACGTTTGCTTGGTTAGCTGTTTTATTTGAATAGCTGCGCGTGCTGGTAACGTATTGCTTAGCATCGGGCGCTAAAGAAAGTCCACTAATGGTGGGTGCATCAAAAAGTTGCTCGGCTGAAAGTCGCTTAGTTGTAGAGGTGTTAATTGTAATGTTGTCAGTGTCGGCTTTGGGTTCAAAATCGAGAGAAACGTTGTTCCAGTTAGCCACTTGTTGCGCCACTACAATCACACTATGAGAGCCATTAGTTAACGATAAAGAGTATGTGTGGTTATCGCCTTTTTGAAGCTTGGCATCAATAAACAACTGAGCGTTCTCTATCCCTTTTATAGTTAATGTGCCTTGGCTATAGCGGGTTGTTTCAATATTGAACTTAAGCGCTTGTAGGCCACCTAAAGTAAGTGCGTTTACTTTATTAAACGGCTGCCAGCTATGCTTTTTACCAAATACAGACACACTTTGCGTATTACGTTGCAACTGCTCTAATAAGTTATTAATAATGACTTGGCCGTGTGGTGTTTGAAATGGCTTAACTTGCATGTTTTCGCCTAAAGGGCCAATAAACTCGATATTTGATTTATCAAGCGGGGCTGCTATTGCTGTCAAACTCAAGCTGCCAAGAGCAAAAAAGGTAGCTGCTTGTTTTAGTAATTTATTTTTTGTGGTCCAAGGTGAGCTAATTCTCATATTTGTGCCTATTATTGATAGTTATTTGGCCAAATATAGCATGTATTGTTACCATGCCCATATGTTCAACTCATCGGAGAAAAAGTGACTTTACTGATTGTGTACATGGTTGCTGCCATCGTTATTTCTTTTTTATGCTCTGTAATGGAAGCTGTACTGTTAAGTATTTCGCCCAGCTATGTGGCGCTATTACGCAAAAAACAGCCTGAACTTGCAAAGCAGCTCGAAAAACTAAAAAATAATGTAGATCAACCGCTTGCTGCAATACTAACGCTTAACACAGTGGCCCATACCGCCGGTGCTGCAGGTGTGGNAAGCCGCTGTGGTTTTTTCAGATGCGGCAGTAGGAATTGCCTCTGCCATAATGACACTCTTAGTATTGGTACTTTCAGAGATTATTCCAAAAACCTTAGGGGCCAATTATTGGCGTGCCTTAACCCCTAGCGTGACCTATTCTTTACGCTTTTTAGTGATATCGCTAAAACCATTTGTGTGGCTTGCTCAAAAGCTTACTAATTTAATGGGGGCCAAGCACGATGAGGCTTTTTATATTCGCCAAGAAATAGAAGCCATGGCAGATATAGGCACCGAAACAGGGGCAATCCATGCCGATGAGTCAGAAATAATCCGCAACCTTTTACATTTTAGGCATGCGAAATTAACCGACTTAATGACGCCGCGTACTGTGCTGTATAAAGTACATAAAGGGTTAACGGTCGATCAGTACATGAGCGAGCACGGCTCGTCATCATTTTCGCGCGTGTTAGTGTTTGATAAAGACGCCGATGACATAATTGGCTTTGTGCATAAAAACGATATTATGTTGGCTTATCACCGCTTAGGTACCGATTATAAAATTAGCAAATTAGTTAAGCCTATTCATACGGTACCCGAAGGGCATAATGTGTCATCGCTACTACAAACCTTGCTTAAACAGCGTACTCACATATGTTTAATTGTTGATGAATACGGTGATGTTCAAGGCATTGTAACCCTAGAGGATATGATAGAAGCCCTTATGGGGCTTGAAATTGTTGATGAGCGCGACCAATCGACCAATATGCGCATGGTCGCCAAGCAGCGCTGGCGCCAGCGTTTAGCAAGCAGCGAGCACATAGTTAGTGAAGATGACGACACGCCCCGAGATAATAAATAATTACGACGGGGTCGAAGGTTAGCGTTTAATTGTGCCCCCCGTCGTATTTACCCAGTTTAGTGCCCACTCTATAAAATCGTCTTTGGCTTTAGGGCAGGTAAACAAAAATCCTTGCATGGCTAAATTAGTGCGGTAGTTTTTTAAGTAGAGTGATTCTTCGGCGCGCTCTACGCCTTCGGCCACAAGGGCTAGTTGCTCTTGGCTGGCAATATCAACCAGTGAGCTGACCACCACTTGCGAAAACTGATCTGTTTCAATATTACTAATAAGTGTACGGTCAATTTTTATTTCAGTAAAAGGCAGGCGCTTAATCTGGTTCATGTTGGTAAAGCCTACACCAAAGTCATCCAATGATATGCCAAAGCCATGCATTCTTAATCTGTTTAAGGTTTCTAGCTGAGAAAGGCTAGACAGCGCATGTTGCTCGGTAATCTCTAAAATTATATCACTAGGTGATAGCTCATTGAGCTGCAGTATAAGCATCAGCTTGTTGGGGCAGCTTAAATCATCTAGTTGCGTGGGAGATAGGTTAAAAGCCAGTTTTAGATGCGCAGCAATGTTTGTACGTATAGCTTTTAAGTCGCTGGTGGCTTGCTCAAATAAGCTAAAGGTAATTTGATTAATTAACCCCGACTGCTCCGATAACGAAATAAACCGATTGGGCGAGATGATTTCGCCAGTGTGCGTTTTAACGATGCGCGCTAGCACCTCAATACTTTCTATTTCACTGGTTTGAGAATTTATTTTTGGCTGATAGTAAGGGATTATCTCGTTTAAATTGATTGCCTCATGCAATGCTTTTTCTGAAATAGAGGCATGAGAAAGGTCGTTATGTACTGCTAAGTGCTTTGCTTTTTGTAAAACGGTTTTTACTTGGCTAAGTTGCACGGGTTTAGCTAAATTTGCAACTAAATGTATATTGCTATGACGCGCTAAATTGGCAGCTAGGTTAATAACCTTATGATCCATCTCCGAAATTATAACTACTGCGCCTGTAAAATTAAGCTCGCCTAGTTTTCTTATAAACTCCATACCATCCATTTCAGGCATGTTTAAGTCTGTAAATACAATATCGTAAAAGTTTATATCGTCGGTTACGTGAGTTAGCGCTTGCTGAGCACTCAGGCATTTTGTAACTTTATTCGAGACTCCTAGCTCATTTAAAATGGCCTCCATAACAATTAAAATCGCCTTTGAGTCATCCACAACTAAAATATTGGGTACCGAAATCGACATGCTCTATCCTTGTAACTGCTTAATATATTAGTACTGTAAAAATAGCGCCTGATCAGCCTTTTGTCAGCTTAGTTTTATATTATTTTTTATCTTCTAAGTGCTTTTGCGCTTATGGTTTAAGGCAATTCGTGTTTTTTAAATTCATCGGTATACTAACGCCATTGTTTCAACTGGTTTTAGTCATGATAAAAATCGATCTCATGCTTGCAGAGCAACCATTAACGCTAATGGTATCTGGGCATAAAATAGTACAAATATTTCATAATCAACAGGCCATAAGCTTTACAACACCCAAAGAGCATTACGCCGAATTTACTTTAGATAATAAGCAAATAGGTATTGATAGCTCACATGTTCATGAGCAGTCTTTATCGTTATTTGTTGATGGTGTGTTTGCTACTGAACTAGCTTTACCTGCGCCGGTAAATAGCCAGCCCAAAAAAGGCTTTTTAGGGCTAGCGGCACTGGGCTTTAAATTATTTAAAAGTGCAAAAGTAATTAAGGTGGCGCTGGCAGGTGCATCGGTTGCCGGCTATGCCTGGTTATTTAGTATTGAATTTGCACTAATGCTAATTGCCTGTTTAGTGGTACATGAATACGGACACGTTAGAGCCATGAAATACTTTGGCATAAAAACCAAAGGGATTTACCTTATTCCCTTTGTAGGCGGATTGGCTGTAAGTGACGATAAAATAACAACACGCTGGCAAGATGTAGTTATATCACTCATGGGGCCAGCGTTTGGTTTATTTACTTCAGTGCTGGGTGTGGTTTTATATTACGCCACCGAAATGGACATATTTGCCGGCGTTGCAGTACTCAGTGCCCTATTGAATTTGTTTAACCTTTTGCCTATTTTACCGCTTGATGGCGGGCATGTATTAAAAAGTATCAGCTTTTCAATGCGATCTTGGGTCGGTTTAAGTGTGTGTTTACTCGGTGTGTTATTTGGCTTATGGCTGAGCTACACATTTGGCTTAATGTTGCTGGTGTTCTTTTTGTTTGTGGGCGCACTGGAAATCGTATTTGAATGGCGCGGTCGACATTACTCGCATTTATTGCCGCTTGATAAATACGGCCAAGGTTTTTCAGCCGCTATGTACGCTATTGTAGTTGTAGGCCACGTAGCGGTTATGATGCATTTTGCAGATTCAGAAAACCCAATACTTAGCCTGCCGATGACGATTTTATCAAGCTAATTGCTATACGCGCAGTATACCTAAATACTGCGCGTTATTAAGGGTTAGTAAAAGCTCAGCACTAGCGATATAAATACCCCCGTTACAAATAACTGCACAACACAAAACCCCATAATGTCTTTTGCTTTTAACCCTGCAATGGCTAATACCGGTAATGCCCAAAAGGGTTGAATTAGATTTGTCCACGCATCACCCCAGGCAACCGCCATAGCAACACGTGATATATCGGCGCCCAGCTCTTGCGCTGCGGGTATAACAATAGGTGCTTGTACTGCCCATTGCCCGCCGCCAGAAGGTACAAACATATTAACGAGTCCTGCACTTATAAAGCTAAAAAATGGCAAGCTATCGGCATCAGCAACAGCTATAAAACCACGCGATATTTGCTGCGCTAAACCGCTGTCGACCATCACAGCCATAATACCTGCGTAAAACGGAAATTGAATGACAATACCTGCACCGCTGGGAATTGCTTGTTGCAAGCTGTTAAGCAAGTTATGCGGTGTTTGGTGCAAGGTAATGGCTAAAAATAAGAACACAGCAATAATGCTGTTTAGGTTTAGGCTACCGCCTGCAACTATAAAGTAATACCCTAAATAGCAAAGGCCAAGTAAACCAATCGAAATGCCAAGCAGCTTTGTGTGCTCTAAATGCTGAGCAGGGCGAGTAATTTTTTCATGTGCGGGCGGGGGCTCTTTTATAAGTGCTGGGTCTACATACACGCTGTTTTTATCACTGGGTAGCATGTAGCGGTTAACCAACGGCATTATAATAAATAAGCCAATTAATATTGCTATGTTAAAACCAGCAAACAGGGTTTGCTCGGTACTAATTATGCCAATGCTATTTTGTGAAAAGTGCCCTTCGGTAGCAATCGTAAGCGGAATTGAGCCTGCTAAGCCGCCATGCCACACCACAAAGCCAGAATAAGCACTGGCAACTAATAGGCGGTAATCGACCTGTGTTTGCCTTGCAATTGCTTTGGCAAATAAAGCCCCAATAACTAAGCCAAACCCCCAATTAAGCCAGCTGGCTAATAGCGAAATAAGCGTGACTAAAATAATCGCTTTTGGCGCTGAATTAGCAAGCGCCGCCAGTTTGTTTAATAACGAATTGATAATGGGCGTGCTTGCTAGCATGTAACCTGTAATCAGCACTAATAGCATTTGCATGGCAAAGCTAAGCAGGTTCCAAAAGCCACTCCCCCATGCGTTAATAACTTCAATATGTGTTGCGGGGGTAAAAATACTGGCAGAGAGTAAAGTAATTAAGCTCAGCAATATGACAAATATAAAAGGGTCGGGTAAGTAGCGCTCTACTAATTTGGTAAACGGTGTGGCAATTTTATTAAGCATAATGTGTCTGTGTGTTTTTTAGTCTTATTATAATTAATCATGCTCTTAGCACATTAGCAAACCCGCATTTAGTCTTATATTTTAGGGCCTGAGTATCTTATAGGTTGAACAAAATTTAATCCTAAAAGGGTAACAGGCCTTACTTAAAGGCTTAAACGTTGCTTAAAAGCATGGCTTACAGTAACGTACTGTTTATAGATAATTTACTAACAAAGATTTTGTATCATGCCGGTAATATTTAAGAGGCTAGCGCTACTTGTTCGTGCTCATATCGATCAGCTGAGCTGGCAAGCCGTGGTGCTTGCAATACTTGCTCATATGTTAGTGACTTGGGGGCTGCTATTTATTGCAAATGAGCAAGCGCTTACCTCGTTTACGACCTTTTTTTACTACTACACAGTAACTACCTCAACAGTGGGTTACGGCGATTTTAGCCCAACCAGCGAGCTGGGGCGTTGGGTAGTGGCCTTAATACAAATTCCGTTTGGATTAGCTTTATTTGGCGTTCTGTTAGGAAAAACAGGGCAAACAGTGACTTACTTAATTAGGCGCGCTATGACTGGTGATAAAAACTTTGCTCACAGTAACAACCACATTATTATTTTTGGTTGGCACGATACCCGAACAAAAAAAATGATTGATTATATCCTTGCCGATACCAAACGTACCGACCGCCGTATTTTGTTGGCGGTTACTGAGCAAATGGATCACCCATTTTTAACTAACGAAAATGTCGACTTTGCCCGCCTAACAAGTTTTACTGATTTAGAAGAACTTGAGCGCGTAGCTATTAGCCGTGCCGACAAAGTTATTATTGATGGGCAAGATGACGACCAAACATTTACAACGGCACTGCGTATTAGCCGTTTAGTTAAAGATGAGTGCCATATTAGCGCGCACTTTTTAGATGAAACCAAGGTCGATATGTTGCTTGAGCATTGCCAAAATGTAGAGTGTAGTAGCGCTAAGTCGGCTGAGATTTTAGTACGCTCAATGCAAGACCCAGGCTCGAGTCGAGTACAAGAAGAGCTGTTATCTACATTGCACGGCGACACGCAGTTTAGCCTAGCTATTCCAAGTGAATGCGAAGAGATGGAGTTTGGCACTTTATTTCATCATTTTAAGCATGACTATAATGCTATTTTGTTAGGGGTGGCGCATAACTTAAGTGCACAAAATATGGATTTAAATCCGCCACTTGATTACAAGGTAAATGCCGGCGATATCCTGCACTACATTGCCCTTGAACGTGTGCTAACAAATGAAGTAGATTGGCAAAGCTTGGCCAAATAACCAAGGCTTAGGTTAAATAATGAATGAAGTAGTATTTTTAATAATTATTTTAAGCGCTTATATATTACCCGTGGTGATAGTGGTTAATAGTAAGCGCACCCAAGGCCACGAAAAAAACGGCTGGTTATTAGGCGTAATTATTTTTTCGTGGCTGGGGCTTTTTATGTATTTTACGATTGTGCCCAAGCATGGTCACAAAAAAAGAAAGAAGAATAAACCGTCATAGGTCTATTCTAGCTGCTTGAGTTTGTGCTCAACCAGCGGATCATCTGGCACTATTTGTTGGGCAACTTCTAATAACTGAATAGCATCATTTGGGTGTTCATCTTGATGTTTAAGTGCGACATCTATTAACGGCTGAATATCTATTTTGGCCTGATGTTCTTGCACATGCACTTCTTTTTCATCTGCTAAAATTTGATGTGCTGTACTTAATAATGCCAAGCGGTGAGGCGAACTCGCATTTGCCTTATTTAGGCTTTGATAATACTCTTCTTTTAAGCGCAAAGTTTTGGTTTGCAAACGAAACTGCGCTATATCAATCTGCTGGTGGCGTATAAAGTCAACAGCCACTTGTTTGTAAAAGCCAAACTTAGTGAGGTAGCTTGCGTGGGTACCGTGGCCCATGCCAAACACTCTTAAATGGGTCAGTTGCGGGTACCGCTTAGCATGTAGGCGGTCTATTTTATTGGTGGGGTCATAAATTATATACCCCTTAGCATGGCCTAAATCGAGGTCGTTATACTCACTTTGCCAATCAAATTGCTGCGCAAGCTCTGTGCTGGAGCGGGTATCCCACGGAACTGTTTCGGTGTTTTTGGTGCTAACAGGATGAAAAAATAAAACCTGATCTAATTTAAGTAATTTTGCAAACGCACCAACAGCAAAACCACCGCGACTAAGGCCATAGCCTAAGCGGCACTTAAACGGTGTAAGTAAGCTTGATAGCTGCTCCAAAAAGAAGATTAAATTACGGCTTCTAAACCAATTGCTTTTGCCTAAATGTTGGAACGAAATAACATTTACATTTTGTTTTTGCGCTAAGTGATAGCCCCAAGGGGCAAAGTCATCGGTTAGGTCGTGTTCTTGGACGTTGGTGCCCGCGGGGGAAAAAGTAAAAAGCAGGGGCTTATTTAAATCAACAAATTCGTATTTTACATACACATCGCCGAGTAGGTCGCCGCCAGACATAGGCAGCTTAGTTTGTTGTTCATCACGGCAAAGCGTTAACCATTCATCTAACCAATACAGTAGTTTCATTAATCCCCCAATTATAACTCGCGGGGGATCGTATCAAACACGGCCAAATGAGGTCAAACATAGCCAAGCTTTAGCACGTTAATGATTAGCTACTATTACAGCTTGATATTTACTTACTGAGCTTAATTGCTCATGGCTATTATTTGCTCCCAGTCGTTTTGTGTGACTGGCATTACCGAAAGGCGGCCTGCTTTTTTAAGGGCTAACTCGGTAATAGCCTCGTTTGCTTTAATGTCTTTTAAGCTTACGCGTTTGTTTAAATGGCTTTTATAGGTTACTTCAACTACAAACCAGCGTGGCTTGTCGGGTGTGGCCTTCGCATCGTAATAGTCACTATTTAAATCAAACTGGGTTGGGTCGGGGTAGGCTTCTTTAGTAACAGTGGCTATACCCACAACGCCTACTTGTTTGCAGCTAGAGTGGTAAATAAATACTAAGTCACCTAATTTTATATCGTCACGCATAAAGTTACGTGCCTGATAATTACGCACGCCTTCCCACAGAGTGGTTTGTTGCGGCGCTGTTTTTAAATCATCAATCGAAAAAGCATCGGGCTCAGTTTTAAATAGCCAATAATTCATAGCGTTACTCATTTAGTTAGATTTACATAGCTGCATTGTATAGTATCATTAGCTTATCTGGGGATTGAGAGAACAGCAAATGAGCCAAGTATTAGATGATTTATTATCGTTATTGTCACTTGAAGAAATTGAACAAGGTTTATATCGTGGGCAAAGCCAAGATTTAGGGTTTAGAGCGGTATTTGGTGGTCAAGTAATGGGGCAGGCGTTGTCTGCTGCAAAAGAAACGCTACCAAAAGGACGTGTTGTTCATTCATTACACTCTTACTTTTTACGCCCCGGCGACGCCGCAAAACCGATTGTTTACGACGTAGAAACCATCCGCGATGGTAAAAGCTTTAGCACCCGCCGAGTAAGCGCTATTCAATACGGTAAACCTATTTTTTATATGACTGCGTCGTTTCAGGGTGAAGAAGAAGGCTTATCGCATCAAGCAACCATGCCTAATGTACCGCCACCAGAGGAGCTTCGCTCGTCGCTTGAGTTTTATCAAGAAAACGCCCACCACATACCCGAGGTGATCCGTAATAAGTTTATACGCGAAATGCCCATTGAAATGCGCCCGGTTACTTTTCATAACCCGTTTAAGCCAGAGGTTATTGAGCCCGTAAAGCACATTTGGATTAAAGCCAATGGCGATATGCCCGACGATCAACGCATTCATAATTACTTATTAGCGTATGCCTCTGACTTTGAGTTTTTACCTACGGCATTACAGCCTCATGGCGTATCGTTTATGCAGCCAAATATGCAAGTGGCAACGATTGACCATGCTATGTGGTTCCACCGCCCATTTAGAATGGACGATTGGATTTTATATACCATAGACAGCCCAAGTGCTAGTTCTGGGCGAGGCTTGGTAAGAGGCCAGTTTTTTGACCGCCAAGGTAATTTAGTCGCATCAACGATTCAAGAAGGGGTGATGCGCCAGCGTTAATTTGATTAGACTTGCTGGCAATAGACTGGCTGTTAAGCGCAAATTAGCAGTGCTTTCGCTAAAGGTTTTACCAAGAGATAAGCGCCTCTATGTAGCGTTGCTGTTTAATAACTAAACGTACAAAAAAGCCTCAACATGTTAAATGTTGAGGCTTTTTTAATGGTGTTTAATTAAAGCTTAAATTATAACAGCTCGGCTAATTACATTGATCTTGCACTATGTCGCTAACCGATTGCCATATACGCGCAGGTAATAAGGTTTTTAAGTACATGTATATTTCACACAGTTGTGTACTACCGTGAATACCATTTTCACCTTCAGTAATTAGCAGCTCACCGCGTAAATTATCAATAAAGCTTACCAGTACTTTTTTATCAAAAAACTCCGGGGTTTTAATGCCGTGTAAGGTGCCTAAACGGTTTGCCAGTACTTGGCTTTCACGCTCTAGTTCGGCTTTTTCAATTCCGTTACTGGTTTGAATAAAGCCCACAACAATGGCATAACGTTGCAACGTAAAGCTAAGCGACCTACCTAGCATTTCAAGTTTGGCTAACGAATCATTCGTGTTAGTAACATGAATGGTATCGCCATCAAGCTCAATTAAGTTTTGATCGCTAAAGTTAGCCAAAATACGGCTTATGTAGTTTTCATCTAGCGGCTGTAAATACCATTCTTTTGCAAACAGAGGGTAAAAAGCCGAAACAAGCTTTTGGCATTGCTCAACCGTACTACTGTGTTGCTTAAATAAGTGCAAAGCAATAAGGCTTGGCACAGCAAATAAGTGCAAAATATTATTACGATAATAGTTAAACAGGGTTTTTTCTTTATCGTTAATTGCAATAATTTCGCCAAATTCATCGCTAATAACATCAAACTTATTAAGCTTAATGGCGTGCGTTAATAGCTGCTCTGGTGTTTCATCGGGGGCGGTGACTTTATCGCTATAGCTTGCATCGCGTTGTAGGCGTAAGTAAAAATCTAGTTGCGCTAATAGCTTAGGCTTACTTAACGCGTGTTTGTCGTTAACTAGCAAAATCATAGCCAGTAAATTCACAGCGTTAAGTGCTGCGGCATTATTAATTTTTACCATTACTTGGTCGGCCAATGCGGCTACTTGAGGGCCTAGCCATTGCGGCTTTTGCACATCGGTAGGGTGTATTGCATCGCGCCAATCAGGTTGGTTGTCGTTTAAGTATTGGTTTATAGAAATAGGGTCGCCAAAGTTTAAGTAACCACGGCCATAATTTTTAAGGTTTTTAATGGCTTTAAAAATACCAAAAATGGACTCGCCTTTTTTATCTTTACCGGCAAGCTCTTTTAAGTAGGTATTGATTTCCATTACATGCTCATAGCCAATGTATACCGGCACAATAGAAACCGGGCGGTCTATGCCACGTAGCATTGCTTGCAATGTCATGGCGAGCATACCGGTTTTTGGCGGTAGTAATCGGCCAGTGCGGCTGCGCCCGCCTTCAGTGTAAAACTTAACTGAGTAACCTTTAATAAATAGCTGGCTTAAATACTCTTTAAATACGGCTGAGTAAAGTTTATTACCGGCAAACGAGCGGCGTATAAAAAACGCCCCTGAGCGGCGAAAAATACCACCTGCAGGGAAAAAGTTTAGATTAATGCCCGCGGCAATATGCGGCGGCACCAAACCTTGATGGTATATAGCATAGGTAAGTAACAAGTAATCCATGTGGCTGCGATGACACGGCATATAGATTATCTCGTGACCCTTATTTGTTAGCTCATGAATTTGCTCGGTGTATTTTATATCTATACCGTTATAAAGCTTAGTCCACAGCCATGTTAAAATTCTGTCGCCTACACGTATCATTGCCTCAGAGTAATTAGCAGCAATTTCATCTAGTAGTTTTAACGCGTTTTGACGGGCTTCTGTTTGGCTTATTCCTTTTGACTTGGCTTCATCTTGAATCGCTTTTTTTATTGTCGGCGAAGCCAAAAGCGAGTTAAATAATTGCTCGCGAGAGGGCATTTTAGGGCCCGTAGCGGCCAGTTTTTGGCGTTTAAAGTGCACCCGAGCAACACGCAATAGTTTTTGTGGTAGCTCATTTACGTCGGCTTTTTCGTTCACGATAAGTGATAAATCGAGTGGCTGGCTAAAGCGAATAAAGTTATCGCGCCCAGAAAACAGCACAACAAAGAATTTTCTAAACCAACTAGGCGTAAGAGAGTGGGTAATTAAGGTACGAATACCTGGCTTTTCTTTACCTGGGTCGCGCCCCCATAAAATAGTTACCGGCACCACTTGTACATTCTTTTGCCCGCTATTTAATAAATGCTCAACTATTTGCTTACCCTGTGATAAAGCGGCGGTCGGTTTAGCGGTATCGCCAAATAAAGGCGGCGGATTTTTAATACCAATAAAGCGGGCTAGCTCTTGGTTTCCTAATGTTTGATATTCGCATGGGTTAGGCAAACCATGCTTTTTACATACATTAGTAAGCGCGGCTAAATCGAAACGCGAATTTAAACGTACTATATAAAAAGTAGGGTGTTCAGGATTAAGGTCATATTGCTCTATAGGGCTTTGGGGAAGGACCTTACTTTTTACCAAAACACGGCTTACGCAGCTAGTAAGAAAATTCAAACAATAATTTAATAAACGCATCGACTCACCATATTGAGAGTATTAAAAGCAAAATTAGCGCATAGGATACCATAATATCTATAAAATCCTGTAATTTGCGTAATCGGTTAAATTATAAACATAAGACTAATTTGGCGCTGAGCAGTTCAATTATAGCTATAAATAACCAGTGGCGGTTATTTGGGCAGCCTTACACCCGTAATTAATTTGCAATTAGTTGTTGCATTTATCACCAATATCACTATAATACGCAGGCTTTCAAGATTCCTCTGGAACTTGAAGGGATAAATTAAGCTTGGATTTCAAGCTAATAAACAGGAGTTCCGATTTGGAACTCATCGTAGATATAAATCAACAACCGGCATCTTAATTATTAAGATTGTTTCGGTCGTTTTTTTATGCTCTTTAAATGCTCTTTATATTGAGGTTTAAGAATGTCAAATCAACGCATTCGTATTCGCCTAAAAGCTTTTGACCACCGTTTGATTGACCAATCAACGGCGGAAATCGTGGAAACTGCGAAACGCACAGGCGCACAAGTACGTGGTCCAATCCCACTACCTACACGCTTTGAACGTTTTACTGTACTAACTTCACCGCACGTAAACAAAGATGCGCGTGATCAGTACGAGATCCGCACCCATAAACGTCTGATCGACATCGTAGAACCAACTGACAAGACTGTTGACGCATTAATGCGTTTAGATCTTGCTGCTGGTGTTGATGTTCAAATCAGCCTGGGTTAATCGAAAGATTAGAGAGGTTATAGGAAAATGGCATTAGGTCTAGTCGGTCGTAAAGTGGGTATGACACGTATCTTCACTGAAGATGGTGTATCTATCCCTGTGACAGTTATCGAAGCGACTCCTAACCGCATTGCTCAGATCAAATCTGACGCAACAGACGGTTATAACGCGCTTCAAGTAACCGCAGGCACTAAAAAAGCAAGCCGTGTAAACAAAGCAGCAGCGGGTCATTTCGCTAAAGCTGGTGTTGAAGCGGGTCGCGGTCTGTGGGAATTCCGCCTAAATGGTGGTGAAGGCGATTTTGAAGTAGGCGCTGAGCTTACTGTTGAATTATTCAACGAAATCAACAAAGTTGACGTAACCGGTACTTCTAAAGGTAAAGGTTTCCAAGGTGGTGTTAAGCGCTGGAATTTCAGCATGCAAGACGCTACTCACGGTAACTCTCTATCTCACCGTGCTCCTGGTTCAATCGGTCAAAACCAATCACCTGGTAAGGTGTTTAAAGGTAAGAAAATGGCCGGTCATATGGGTGCTGAGCGTGTAACGACTCAAAACTTAGAACTAGTTCGCGTTGACGCTGAGCGTAACTTGCTTTTAGTTAAAGGTGCAGTACCTGGCGCTATCGGCGGTGACGTTATCGTTAAACCAGCTGTTAAAGCATAAGTCCTGGAGATTTAGTGATGGAATTAGCAATTAAAGACGCTTCTGGCGCTCTTGAAGTTTCTGAAGCTACTTTTGGACGTGAGTTTAACGAAGCATTAGTACACCAAGTAGTTGTTGCATACGCAGCAGGTGCTCGTCAAGGTACTCGTGCTCAGAAGACACGTTCTGAAGTAAGCGGTGGTGGTAAAAAACCATGGGCTCAAAAAGGTACTGGCCGTGCACGTGCTGGTACAATCCGTAGTCCAATTTGGCGTTCAGGTGGCGTTAGCTTCGCAGCTAAACCACAAGACCACAGCCAAAAAGTAAACCGTAAAATGTACCGCGGTGCGATCAAAAGCATCTTATCTGAATTAGTTCGTCAAGAGCGTTTAATCGTTGTTGAAAGCTTTGGTCTTGAAGCACCAAAGACTAAAGAATTAGTTTCTAAGCTTAAAGAACTTGAGCTTAAAGATGTTCTTATCGTGACTGAAGAAGTAGATGAAAATCTTTTCTTATCGGCACGTAACCTGTACAAGGTTGACACGCGTGATGTAGCTGGTATCGATCCTGTAAGCTTAATTGCTTTCGACAAGGTACTTATTACAGCTGCTGCTGTTAAGCAACTTGAGGAGGCGCTAGCATGATCCGTGAAGAACGTCTTTTAAAAGTGATCCTTGCTCCACATATCTCTGAAAAAAGCACAATTGCTGCTGAAGAAAACAATACTATTGTTTTTAAAGTAACAAATGACGCAACTAAAGCTGAAATTAAAGCAGCAGTTGAGAAGCTTTTTGAAGTAGAAGTAACGGGTGTTCGCACACTTAACGTTAAGGGTAAAACAAAACGTACTGGCATGCGTTTCGGTCGTCGTAGCGACTGGAAGAAAGCTTACGTTACTCTTAAAGAAGGTAGCGAGCTAGACTTTGTCGGCGGCGCCGAGTAATAAGGGGAGTTAGAATTATGGCACTTCAAAAGTGTAAACCAACTTCTGCGGGTCGTCGTCACCTAGTTAAAGTGGTTAACCCAGATTTACATAAGGGTAAACCTTACGCACCACTATTAGAGAAAAACTCTAAATCAGGTGGTCGTAATAACAATGGTCGTATTACGGTTCGTCATATCGGTGGTGGTCATAAGCATCATTACCGTTTAATCGATTTTAAACGTACTAAAGATGGCATTCCAGCCACTGTTGAGCGTTTGGAATATGATCCAAACCGTAGCGCAAACATCGCTCTTGTATTATATGCAGACGGTGAGCGTCGTTACATTATCGCACCTAAAGGCTTAAAAGCTGGCGATGCAATCCAGTCTGGTGTTGATGCACCAATCAAGCCTGGTAATGCATTACCTATGCGTAACATGCCTGTAGGTTCGACTGTTCACAACGTAGAATTAAAACCAGGTAAAGGTGCTCAAATCGCACGTTCTGCTGGTGCATACGTTCAAATCCTTGCGCGTGATGGTCAATACGTAACATTACGTCTTCGTTCTGGCGAAGTACGTAAAGTACAATCTGATTGTCGTGCAACGCTAGGTGAAGTAGGCAATGCTGAGCATATGCTTCGTTCACTTGGTAAAGCAGGTGCAAATCGCTGGCGTGGTATTCGTCCGACAGTTCGTGGTGTTGCCATGAACCCGGTAGATCACCCACACGGTGGTGGTGAAGGTCGTACATCTGGTGGTCGTCATCCTGTGTCTCCATGGGGTAAGCCTACTAAAGGTGCTAAGACGCGTAAGAACAAGCGTACGGATAAATTTATAGTACGTCGTCGTACTAAGTAATATTGAGGAATAGCCATGCCACGCTCTCTCAAGAAGGGTCCTTTTATAGACCTACACTTGCTGAAGAAGGTAGAGAAAGCTTTGGAAAGCGGTGAAAAGAAGCCAATTAAAACTTGGAGCCGTCGTTCAATGATCATACCTAACATGATCGGATTGACCATTGCTGTCCATAATGGTCGCCAGCATGTACCAGTTTTCGTTTCTGACGAAATGATCGGTCACAAACTAGGTGAATTTGCACCAACTCGCACTTACCGTGGCCATGCTGCGGATAAGAAAGCGAAGAAACGCTAAGAGGGGAATGATAAATGCAAGCATTAGCTAAACATAAATTCGCCTCTGGTTCGGCGCAAAAAGCTCGTCTAGTTGCAGATCAGATCCGCGGACTACCTGTCGATCGCGCTCTAGAAATCCTGGCGTACAGCCCGAAAAAAGCGGCTGTATTAGTTAAAAAAGTACTTGAGTCTGCTATTGCTAACGCAGAGCATAACGAAGGTGCTGACATTGATGAGCTTCGTGTAACTACGATTTTTGTGGACGATGGTCCTACAATGAAACGTATTATGCCACGTGCTAAAGGACGCGCAGACCGCATCCTTAAGCGTACAAGCCACATCACTGTTGTGGTTTCAGATAGCTAGGAGTATAAGTAATGGGACAAAAAGTTCATCCTACTGGTATTCGCCTAGGTATATCTAAACCTTGGGTTTCTACCTGGTACGCGAGTTCTAAAGATTTCTCTGATCAGCTTTTTGGCGATCACAAAGTACGTACTTTCCTTACAAAGGAATTAAAAGCGGCTTCTGTGTCTAAAATCGTTATTGAGCGTCCAGCAAAATCGATCCGCGTAACAATTCACACGGCTCGTCCGGGTGTTGTTATCGGTAAAAAAGGCGAAGACGTTGAAAAGCTACGTCAAGCGGTAACTAAGATCGCAGGTGTACCTGCTCAGATTAATATTTCTGAAGTACGTAAACCAGAGTTAGATGCACAACTAGTAGCAGACGGCATTGCCTCTCAGCTAGAGCGTCGTGTTATGTTCCGTCGCGCTATGAAGCGTTCGGTACAAAATGCAATGCGCATCGGTTCTAAAGGGATCAAAGTTGAAGTTAGCGGTCGTCTTGGCGGCGCAGAAATCGCACGTTCAGAATGGTATCGTGAAGGTCGTGTACCTCTACATACTCTTCGTGCTGATATCGACTACGCAACTTCTGAAGCCTTAACCACTTATGGTATCATTGGTGTTAAAGTTTGGATCTTCAAAGGCGAAGTTATTGGTGGTTTACCACTAGTACAAGAGCAAGAGAAGCCAGCTAAACGCGCACCAAAGAAAGCCAAGAAAAGTGCTAAGTAGAGGTAGCGAGTAATGTTACAGCCAAAACGTACAAAATTCCGTAAAATGCACAAAGGCCGCAACCGCGGTTTAGCGCAAAACGGTAACAAAGTAAGCTTCGGTACTTTCGGTTTGAAAGCTACTGGTCGTGGCCGCATGACTGCTCGTCAAATCGAAGCAGCTCGTCGTGCTATGACGCGTCACGTGAAACGTCAAGGTAAAATCTGGATCCGTGTCTTCCCTGACAAGCCGATCACAGAAAAGCCTCTTGAAGTTCGTATGGGTAAAGGTAAAGGTTCTGTTGAATATTGGGTTGCTGAAATTCAGCCTGGTAAAGTACTTTACGAAATGGAAGGTGTTTCTGAAGAGCTTGCTCGTGAAGCGTTTGACCTTGCAGCTCGTAAACTGCCATTCAAAACAACTTTCGTAACTCGGACGGTAATGTGATGAAAGCAAGCGAACTAAAAGACAAAAGCGTAGAAGAGCTAAATGCTGAACTTCTAGGACTTCTTCGTGAGCAGTTTAACCTGCGCATGCAAGCAAGCACTGGTCAGTTAGCTCAGACACACACGCTAAGAACAGTACGTCGCGATATCGCGCGTGTAAAAACAATTATTAACCAGAAGGCAGGTCAATAATGAGCGATAAAATTCGTACTCTTCAAGGCCGTGTAGTAAGCGACAAGATGGAAAAATCTTTCACTGTTGCTATCGCACGTTACGTGAAGCACCCAATCTATGGGAAATTCATCAAACGTACTACTAAGCTACACGTACATGACGAAAACAACACAGCAAAAGCGGGTGACGTAGTTACTATCCGTGAATGCGCACCAATTTCTAAGAATAAATCTTGGACTTTAGTAGACGTTGTTTCTAGTCCAAAACAAGCTTAATTTTTAAATTAAGTAAGTTTTGTAAAAAAGCCCTGGCATTAGCCGGGGCTTTTTGTTTGCGTTTAAAAAAGCTGTAAGTTTGAAGCTTTCAGTCCTCAGCTGCTCGCAGTGGTGTGAAGCGCCGTAGCTTGGGTTGAGACTAGAACATTTGAGAAAAAAGCACGCCACGAATACGTAATAGTCCTAATACTAATCGAAAATAATACCAATCGTGTTAAGTTATGAGGCATTTATAGCGACAGATAAAAATTTCTGATATACGACTGTATAGATGTTTGAAGTAGAGTAATACTGGAGTAATTGCCAAGAACAACTAAATAACAGCTCTATAATTTACCAAACCTATGCCTTTGCGAGAGTAAAGCTGCAACAATAGATATTAATATGCACACGGCAGAGCCTACCACTAGGAAGCGGTTCTCGATTCGACTGACTTGCCTTTCACCTACAATTTGATAGGTCACATCTCCCTCAATAAAGCGTTCGCCTTGGTATTGCTGAGTGACGTTAAATGCTAAAAAGTCACCTAGCTTTGCTTGATAGGTAAAGTAGGTTTGTGGATAAAAAATTTCATATGTTGCACATAACCACGCTATCAGCCCACATATAAATAAAGTCAGGCTCATAATTAAAGTGATGTTTGAGGGCTTATGTATAGCTGTATTTATAGGTAGGCATTTATCAATACAGCCTTCGCCATAGCAAAGTTTAAGCTTTTCAATTACCTCAGTTGAGGGGATAAACTGTCCATTTTCAAGCTTTGAAAGGTACGACTGTTGAATTCCAATTTCACGCGCTGCATAAGCCTGAGTCCACTTTTTATTTGCTCTAAGGCGTTTTAACTCCATTCCTAACGCTTGCATACCCTCTGCTCTTATTTGATTAGTTAAGCGTTTTATTATCGCTAAAATTAGTATTTATAAATAGTCTAAAAGCGTATATTCATGCTTATTAATATAAAGAATATTATGAATATTAATAGCTTATATTCAATTTAACAAAATATAAGGTATGCTCAATTCGATTTTAATAAGGAGATATAATATGCCGAATAAATTTACTAGCGCTATGTTAGTGCTTATCAGTTCACTGTTTTTTATAAACCCCAGTTACGCAGAGCCTGTTTTTGCAATTAAGGCCAGCATTTATAAATTACAGAATGAGATTACCGTAGATAGTAAAATAGAGCAGGCTTTAAAAAATCTAAGCCCTACGCATCAACCTCAGCTACTCACGTTATTAAATAAAAGCGCAATGATAGAAATTGGTGATGATACGCAAATGACGGCGCTTGAAGTAAAGCCTAACGCAGAGGGGTCGCACTTTAACGCCAGCTTGAAGTTAAAAGAGCAGGTTGATGGCAAGTGGGAATCTATTTCTTCCTTTATGCCGCAAATACCAAATGGGCAAACAGTGTATTTAAGCCGCACCTTTACAGATAAAGTATGGCTGATAAAAATTATAGGCAAACGCTACGAATCAATAAAGCGTGCAGAGCAGGCCTTAAATCAAAAGTAACGCCTGTTAATTTACCGTACAGTGTGTGGCTGCAAAAAAAGTTTAATATAAGTTTGCTGGTAAAGTGTGGCGGGCACGTTAGTATGCGCAAATAAAGGTACAAGGAGCGTAGTATGGCTAAGCAAACAGTGTTAATTATAGGTAATGGCCCCGTCGAAAAGGATGTAAGTAAAGCCCTAAATAGCTTTGATAGAGTGGTGCGCTTTAATATGTGTGCAAACATGCCTGCATACTTAGGCCGAAAATGTACTGATTTATGGCTAGTAGGAAGAGGTAAGCAAGGCGCAATGCTTTGCGCAGCGTTTCCAGATATAGATATAACGCAGCTGAAAAATGTCATGATCACTGATCCAAAACCTAACTTATTTACTCAACCTTTTTATAAGCTAATTAACCGCAGGGGCTGTATTGACCATGGCGATGAAATAATACACAAATATAGCCCACATGCAAACGTGAGTCGAATCGCCCAGCACGATAAAACAGCATTATTAAAACACTTATATACGTTTGGCAAACCTGCTTTTAAAGCTAAAACACCCAGTTCGGGAATGTTAGCCATTGAGCACTTTTTAAAGCAGCAAGCACAGGTGTATATTATCGGTTTTGGTTTTAAGGGCTGGAAGCGTCATCCGTGGGATTTAGAAAAGCAGTATGTAGCGTCACTTATTGCCAAACAAAAAGTACAGTTATTAAAAAGCCCCAGTTAATGCTGGGGCTAAAAAGTTATAAGCAGGCTATTACCAAATCATCTCAACAAATTCAGGGTGATCGATATACGGGTTACGATTACCTTGAAACTCATAAGCTGCTTGGTTACGGTCAAGTTCCATTTGGCTAACAGGGTCGGCGTTATGCCAGTTAAGTAGCATAGCTACTACCCAGTTTTCGAATACTTGATTGCTTGTACCATTAAGGACTGCATTACTGGCAGTTGTGTTATTTTGCCACGAGCCTATTACATTCTCGTAGCGGGTTGCCATGTAAAAATAAGCGCGGGCAAAGTCACCTTTAAACTCATCAATTGGCTCAAACACCGTACCTGAGTAATTAATAGAGCTTGCTGCTGAACCGACTTTACTACCGTTTGTTGATGTAAATGATGCGCTAGCCACTTCACCAAAAGGGTAGTTACTACGTTTTGAGTTTACATAACCGTCGGTTGCATAAATGTGGTGCACGTCTGAATTCATTGGCTCATTTGTGCCGCCAAACCAGCTTTTAGGGAACGAATGCTCGCGGTTATAGCAATCTGCTTCACTGTTATAAGTACCACACTGATCGCTCACCGCGGTGTAAATATAGCTGTCGCTACCATTTGGCTTTTCGCTATACATATCTAAAATACTGTTATCGTTTTCAAAGTATTTATCGCGTGCTGAAGAGTCGTAAAAGTTCCAAATAGCCGAGTAACCTTGCGAGCTGTGATTTTTGATAATGTTATAAAGCTCAGTTTTTAATGCATAGCCAGATAGACCCTGAGTTGTTACGTAATAACCTGTTGGTGTTGGGTTAGTGCCACCGCCAGTATCACCGCCAGAACCATCGCCTAATTCAAAAGTTGTACTATCTGTGTTATTAAAACTTGCGCCACTGGCAAGTGTAGTGCTGCCCTGAGTGAGCGCGTAATTACCATTACCTACGTTACAGCACATACCGTCGCCATAGCTGTCACTTATAACTAGGGTGTATGCGCCATCAGTTAAACATAGTTGCTCATTATATTGTGTGTTAGAGGCATAACCACTGCCACTGGCTACGCTGCTACCTTGGNTTTCGCTGCCGTAGTTATCGGTATTAAGGGTTAAAGTAAGGCTATGGTCGTTACAGCTGCCTGAAGCACCGCCATCTGTATTAGGCAAAAAATTATCTACATAAACGGTTTCATTGCCATCAAAGCCGCTCATATCGTAAAAACGTAAACCAACATTAATGGTTTTATTACTGCTAGGCGTATAACTGTGGTTAATTGTTTGCCACTGGTTAGTTTGCGCTTGGTTAGAGTACCCTTGGTAGCCATCTACATACAGGCGGGCTCTTATGCTTCCTTCAGTGTGATATACATCCACTGAAAAATCATATGTTTTGCCAGCCTCCACACTAACTTGTTGTAATAAGTCGGTATTGCTTTGCGAGCCGGTGGTCACATTAATAGCCGCCGCGCTGTTTGCGTTATTTACGATACTGGTTGAGCGCGATACATTAATACCGCTATCAATTGTGGTCCACGCGTCAGGCGTATTGCCTGTCCACTGCTCAAAGCCGCCATTTGCGACATTGGCCATTGCTGGGGTGGCGGCAATCAGTAATGCCGTGCTAAGTAACTTATTTTTGTATGTCCCGTGTGACATGATTGTTCCTATTTTTTATAGTTGAGTAAATAACATACACTATCTGCACAAGGTTACAAATTTGTTAAATACAAAATTAATAAAATAGCAATAATAAGCCTTTAAGCTGTTTTTGAAGGTCTTTATATAAATTAATAACTAAATGGAATAACAAAGCAGATTCTATTCTTTTTTTCTCACCGCATAGCCCGCTATCCTGCACACTAATAAAACCTCAGCAGAGTTACTCTGGGTGAGGTAAAACTCATTTTGAACAGTGCATCATGTGGGCTGTATGTAATTTTCAGGGTTATGGGGAACAAATTCATGTTGTTAGGTCAACTTAACGCAGCGGCAAGCCCGCTATCGCAAGAGCAAGTACAAAAGCTGCAAGGCTTAGTAGCAGAACTTAATCCGATTCAGCAAGCGTGGGTAAGTGGTTACTTAGCTGCAAATGCTAATTCTGCGGCTCTTGGTGGGCAAGCGCCTACAGCGGCTG
>NZ_AUTO01000245.1:0-526 GCF_000498055.1 Pseudoalteromonas sp. TB51 | reverse complement strand
GGCTGCAAGCGATGCTGCGCCACTTACTATTTTGTATGGTTCGCAAACAGGTAATGCAAAAGGTGTGGCGACTAAGCTTAAAGAGCAAGCAGAGTCGCGCGGTCTAGCTGTAAAACTTGTGAGCATGTCTGACTACAAACCTACAGCCCTGAAAAAAGAAAAGTTTTTAACCGTTGTTGTATCTACCTACGGTGAAGGTGAGCCACCTGAAGATGCTGAAACACTGTATGAATTTTTAACTACCAAAAAAGCACCTAAGTTAGATGGCGTTAAAGTGGCGGTACTGGGTTTAGGCGACTCTAGCTATGAGTTTTTCTGCCAAACAGCAAAAGACTTTGAAGAGCGTTTAAACAAACTTGGCGCAGAAACTATTTTCCAACGTGCCGACCTAGATGTTGATTACGATGATGAAGCAGTCACTTGGATCACCGGTGCACTTGATGCATTCGAACCTGATCTAAAAGCGCAGCAAGATGCTGCTGGCGGTCAAGTTGTATCAATGCCATTTGGCGCGCCAACAGCGGCA
>NZ_AUTO01000244.1:0-6410 GCF_000498055.1 Pseudoalteromonas sp. TB51 | reverse complement strand
AAGCCAATACACTAAGCAAAACCCATTTGCGGCAGAGCTTGTTACCGTACAAAAAATTACAGGGCGCGATTCTACTAAAGATGTACGCCATGTTGAGATTTCGCTTGAAGGCTCAGACATCACCTACTTACCTGGTGATTCATTAGGCGTGTACTTTTTAAATGATGAAGCCCGCGTAGATGAGCTACTAACACACGCGCAAATCGATTCAGGCACACTTGTAAAAGTGGGCGAAGAGTCACTGCCTATTCGCGATGCATTAATCGAAAAGTTAGAGCTTACTCAGTCATACCCAGGCTTTGTAGAAAAATACGCAGTTGCAACGGGCACGCCAGAGCTACTAAAGCTTGTAGAAGATAAAGCCGCTATGCGTGAGTACATTGAGCCTCGTCAAATTTTTGATGTAGTGGCACAAAATCCTGCAAAAATAGACGCACAAACCTTAGTTGATTGCCTACGTAAACTACAAGCGCGCTTATACTCAATCGCTTCAAGCCAAAGCGAGGTTGAAGAGGAAGTGCACTTAACGGTAGGTTTAGTTGAGTTTGACGCCTTTGGCAGCGAACATTTAGGTGGCTGCTCTGGTTATTTAGCACGCCGTGCTGAAGAAGGGTGTAAAGTTAAAGTATTTAGTGAGCACAACGACAACTTCCGTTTACCTAGCGATGATAATACCCCCATTATTATGGTTGGCCCAGGTACCGGTATTGCGCCATTCCGTGCATTTTTACAAGAGCGTGACTCGCGAGAAGCACAAGGCAAAAATTGGTTGTTTTTCGGTAACCCACACTTTACACAAGACTTCTTGTATCAAGTAGAAATTCAGGGTTATTTAAAATCAGGCCTATTAAGCAAAGTTGACGTTGCATTTAGCCGTGACCAAGCCGAAAAAGTATACGTACAAGACAAACTACGCAAAAACTCAAAAGAAATTTTTGAGTGGCTAGAAGCAGGAGCGCATTTTTATGTGTGTGGTGATGCAAACCGCATGGCAAAAGATGTACACAACGCCTTAGTTGATATCATCAGCGAAAACACCGGTAAAAGCTACGAAGACGCAGAGCAATATTTAAAAGACTTACGTAGCGCTAACCGCTATCAGAAAGACGTGTATTAATCACGTTTCTTATTTTATTAACAGCTAGCAGCCGTCACTGTAACAAATTTAGGATTTAAAATGAGCGAACAAGATAAAAACGTAAAACTTTCTGATAACGAACGTTTGAAAAGAGAAAGTAACTTTTTACGTGGCACCATAGAGCAAGACTTAAAAGATGAAATTACCGGTGGTTTTACAGCCGATAACTTCCAACTTATACGTTTTCACGGTATGTACCAGCAAGATGACCGCGATATACGCCCTGAGCGCGCAAAGCAAAAGCTAGAGCCGCTGCACAATGTAATGCTACGTGCACGTATGCCTGGCGGTATTATCAAGCCTGAGCAATGGCTAGCAATTGATAAATTTGCCGATGAAAAAACAAGCTACGGCAGTATTCGATTAACAACACGTCAAACGTTTCAATTTCATGGTGTATTAAAGCCAAATATTAAAGGCATGCACCAAATGCTTAATAGCGTTGGCATTGACTCTATTGCCACCGCTGGCGATGTAAACCGTAACGTACTATGTACGACTAACCCTGTTGAGTCAGAGTTACATCAAGAAGCGTATGAGTGGGCGGCAAAAATTTCTGAGCATTTACTTCCAAAAACGAAAGCATACGCTGAAATTTGGTTAAATGGCGAAAAAGCAGAAACCACAGAAGAGCCAATTTTAGGTTCTAACTACTTACCGCGTAAGTTTAAAACCACGGTTACTATTCCGCCTAACAACGAAGTCGATGTGCATGCGAATGACTTAAACTTTGTTGCTATTGCTGAAGATGGCAAGCTTGTTGGCTTTAACGTACTTGTAGGTGGTGGCCTTGCTATGACCCACGGTGATACGGCTACGTATCCGCGTAAAGCTGACGACTTTGGTTTTATTGCCCTAGAAGACACTTTAAAAATTGCTGAGCACGTTGTATCAGTGCAGCGCGATTGGGGTAACCGTTCTAACCGTAAAAATGCAAAAACTAAATACACACTAGACCGTGTTGGGTCTGACGTATTTAAAGCCGAAGTAGAAAAACGTGCCGGTGTAAGCTTTGCACCAAGCCGCCCTTATGAGTTTACTCACCGTGGCGATCGTATCGGTTGGGTAGAAGGCATTGATGGCAAGCACCACCTTACGCTATTTATACAAAGTGGCCGTATTTTAGACTACCCAGGTAAGCCATTAAAAACAGGTTGTCGTAAAATTGCAGAAGTGCACCAAGGCGATATGCGCATGACGGCTAACCAAAACTTAATTATTGCTGGTGTGCCTGCCGATCAAAAAGCAGTCATTGAAGAAATTGCCCGTAACCACGGCCTAATTGATGACAAAGACACTGAGCAACGTAAAAACTCAATGGCGTGTGTAGCATTGCCAACGTGTCCGCTTGCTATGGCCGAAGCTGAGCGTTACTTACCAAGCTTAATTGAAAAAACCGAAGCACTACTTGCTAAGCATGGCATACCTGATGACAGTATTATTATGCGTGTTGTAGGTTGTCCTAACGGTTGTGGCCGCGCAATGCTTGCAGAAGCTGGTTTAGTAGGTAAAGGCCCTGGTAAATACAACGTTTACTTAGGCGGTAATTTAGAAGGTACACGCATTCCTAAACTGTACCTAGAAAACGTAGGTGAAGATGTTTACCTAGACGCGTTTGATAAGCTGATTGGCCAGTGGGCAAGTGAGCGAAACGACGGTGAATGTTTTGGTGACTTTGTTATTCGCAAAGGCATTGTTGCTGAAGTAAAAGTATCAGTAACCGATTTTCACGCTTAATTAAATACCCACGCGGAGCGTGGGTGAGGTTTAAAATTGACCATGAGTGAATTTAAAAACATATTACAGCTTGATAAGCAAAGCCAAGCGGCATTGCTTGCAGATGCAAACGGCATACTTGCACCAATGAGTGCGGAGCAGCGTGTTGCATGGGCACTAGAGAACTTACCCGATACAGCTTTTTTATCATCAAGCTTTGGTATTCAAGCGGCGGTCATGCTGCATTTAGTAACATCTCAGCGTCCTGATATTCCTGTGGTATTAACGGATACGGGTTATTTATTTCCAGAAACGTATCAGTTTATTGAGCAAATGACAGCGCGCCTATCACTTAATTTACAGGTGTATAAAGCTGAGCTAAGCCCTGCATGGCAAGAAGCTAAATATGGTAAATTATGGGAACAAGGCGAGGACGGTATTAAGCAATATAATCAGCTTAATAAAGTAGAGCCCATGACCCGCGCATTAAAAGAAATTGGTGCCGGTACTTGGTTTAGTGGCCTGCGCCGTGACCAATCATCGACCCGTGCAGATAAACAGTTTGTTGAGATAAGCCGAGGTACGGTAAAAGTGTACCCGATTATTGAATGGTCAAACCGCGACGTATATCAATACCTTACTAAGCATGATTTACCTTACCACCCATTATGGGAGCAAGGTTATGTGTCGATGGGTGATGTGCATACTACGCGTAAACTTGAGCCAGGTATGAGCGAAGAAGAAACGCGCTTTTTTGGTTTAAACCGCGAATGCGGGCTGCATATTGACGGCGATGGTATTTAAAAAAAAGCGAATGCTAAACAACTATTTAAACGCAACTTAGGTTGCGTTTTTTATTGCAAAAAAATTGCCTGATTAAGTATTTTTTATTAGACTTGCCTTTCAAGGATTCATTTTTAAGCAGGAACGCTATGAAATACTTCACCTACTTGGCAATATCAGTCATGATCATTGCTGTTATCTCTTTGTTTTACCTAAAAAAGCCAGATGGCCAAACATGGCTTTCTAGTTCATCTATTAGTGCTGAATCTCACAAAATTAAAGAAAAAATGGTCGCGTTATCTACCAATACGCTTAATCAGGCAGTGCAAGGCGCAAAGCAAGCAGGCGATAAAATTGCGCAGAGTGTAAACAATGATGCGGCGACAATTAAACCCGGTAGCAAAATTTATAAGTGGCAAGATAAAAACGGCCAATGGCATTTTTCAGATACGCCTAATGCAGATGGCAAAAGTATTGAGGTAAAACTTGATGCCCGTGATGTCACTGTTGTAGCCGCAGAAGACACCTCAATTTTGAGTAGCAGTGCAAGTACCTCAAAAAAGAGTATTCAACCACCTACACCTACCGTTTACAACGCTGAATCTATTCAAAAACTGTTTGAAGATGCCGAAAAGGCAAAGCAAAAATTAGAGCAGCGCAGTAAAGAGATGCAAAGTATAGGTGGGTACTAAATTTTATTGTGCGCTTAGCATTAAAACTTACTTAATATGAGGGGGTTTTTAATCGTGCGGGGTTTGTAATTTGTGAGCTGAGTTACAGCGCCTTCGTTACGCTTAGGGCTTACAGCCCGTTAAAAGCAATACCAAGTTGCAATACTCGTTAATTATTTAGCGCATAAAAAAGCCTAGCGACTGCTAGGCTTTTTAGTTTTAAGTATGTGATTAGTCAAGCATGTTACGTAAAACGTATTGTAGAATACCGCCGTGCTTGTAGTAATCCCACTCTTTAGGGGTATCTATACGTACATCGGCGCTAAAGCTGACTTTTTTGCCCTCAGCATTCGTGGCAATAATGCTCACTTCATTCGTTTTGTCGTACAAGCCTTCAATATCAAACTGCTCTTGGCCAGTTAAATTTAATGATTCGTGGCTCTCACCTTCTTTAAACTGTAAAGGCAGCACACCCATACCAATAAGGTTAGAGCGGTGAATACGCTCATAACTTTGTGCAACCACCGCTTTTACACCTAATAAAAGTGAGCCTTTTGCTGCCCAGTCGCGTGATGAACCGGTACCGTATTCTTTACCAGCTAACACAATTAATGGTGTGTTACTCTTTTCATATTCCATTGCGGCATCGTAAATGCTGGCAAGCTTGTCATCAGGTTGGGTGCGAGTAACGCCACCTTCTGTACCTGGTGCGAGTAAGTTTTTAAGCCTAACGTTCGCAAATGTGCCTCGCATCATCACTTCGTGGTTACCACGGCGTGAACCGTACGAGTTAAACTGCGCTTTTTCTACGCCTTTTTCCTGTAAGTAAATACCGGCTGGCGCTTCAGCTTTAATGGCCCCCGCAGGAGAAATATGGTCAGTGGTTACTGAGTCGCCAAGTTTAGCTAAACAACGCGCCCCTTCAATTGTTGGCACGCCTGGTGGTTCAACGCTCATGCCCTCAAAGAATGGTGCTTTTTTAATGTAAGTTGACCGATCATCCCAATCATAGAGCTTACCATCAGGAATTTGGATTTTTTGCCAACGGCTGTCGCCTTCGTATACGTTGGCATAGCTTTTTTCGAACATTTCTCTGGTTACCGTTTTTTGTACTAGTTCGTTGACTTCGCTCACGCTTGGCCAAATATTTTTCAGGTAAATATCGTTACCGTTTTCATCTTGCGCTAATGGCTCGTTGTATACATCTATGTCTGTACGCCCTGCAATGGCATACGCTACCACAAGTGGAGGCGAGGCTAAAAAGTTCATTTTAACGTCTTGGTGTATACGCCCTTCAAAATTACGGTTACCCGATAAAATAGAGCTTACAACTAGCTTATGCTTTTGAATAGCTTCGCTAATTTCATCTGCAAGCGGGCCTGAGTTACCTATACACGTGGTACAACCATAACCGACCAAGTTAAAGCCTAAGCTTTCTAGGTCATCCATTAGGCCTGCTTTTTCAAGGTAGTCGGTTACCACTTGCGAACCGGGTGCAAGCGATGTTTTAACCCATGGTTTTACATTAATACCCAGCTGTTTAGCTTTTTGAGCCACTAAGCCTGCGGCTAAAATAACACTGGGGTTAGAGGTATTTGTACAGCTTGTAATAGCGGCAATAACACAGGCGCCATCGTTTAGTTCAAATTCTTGGCCTTTAAACTTCACTTTGGCTGCACCCATAAACTGCGCTTCGTCTACCGGTTCATCAGGGTTGGTTGTTGGGCCTTCACTTTCAATGCGCGCTTCTTCAATATCGCTTTTATCACGACGAGCCATACGCTCATCTTGGAAACCTTTTAGGTGCTGGCCTATCACATCACCGGCTTTATCAAGTGTAATTCTGTCTTGTGGGCGTTTAGGACCTGCAAGGCTAGGTACTACATCGTCTAATTTAAGCTCAAGGGTGTCTGTGTAATGCGCTTCGTCGCCTTCATGGCGCCATAAGCCTTGGTGTTTAGCGTAGTCTTCAATCAGTTTGAGATGATCTTCATCGCGGTTCGTTAAACGCAGGTAGTTAATTGTTTCATCATCAATTGGGAAAATACCACATGTTGCACCGTACTCTGGCGCCATGTTGGCAATGGTTGCTCTATCGGCTA
>NZ_AUTO01000243.1:0-24396 GCF_000498055.1 Pseudoalteromonas sp. TB51 | reverse complement strand
CTAGCGGTAAATCAGCTAGGCCGTCACCATAAAACTCAACAAATTTACCCACTACGCCGTGGTTACGTAGCATTTCGGTAACGGTGAGCACTAAATCGGTAGCTGTGGTGCCCTCGGGTAAGCGGCCATTTAATTTAAAGCCCACTACCTGAGGAATAAGCAAGCTAATTGGTTGCCCAAGCATGGCTGCTTCGGCTTCAATACCACCTACGCCCCAGCCTAGCACACCTAAACCATTAATCATGGTAGTGTGCGAATCAGTCCCTACAAGGGTGTCTGGGTAGGCTATTGATTTTCCGTTTTCACTGTCGTTAAAAACAACACGCGCTAAAAACTCTAAGTTTACTTGGTGCACAATACCTGTAGCTGGTGGCACTACTTTTAAATTATCAAAAGCAGTTTGCCCCCAGCGTAAAAATTCGTAGCGTTCTTTATTTCGTTCGTATTCTAGCTTGGCATTTAAATCAAACGCACCGTCGTCACCGTAGCCATCTACTTGTACTGAGTGGTCAATTACAAGTTCAGCAGGAGAAAGCGGGTTTATTTTTGCAGGATCGCCACCTAGCTTTTCCATTGCATCACGCATGGCAGCTAAATCAACAATGGCGGGAACACCTGTAAAGTCTTGCATTACCACACGTGCCGGCGTAAAGGCCACCTCAGCTGAGGGCTTTGCTTTAGGGTCCCAGTCAAGAAGGGCTTGAATGTCTTGTTCTTTAATATTTACGCCATCTTCATTGCGTAATAGGTTTTCTAGTAATACTTTGAGAGAAAAGGGCAATCGCTTTGCTTTGTCGCCTAATCCTTTAAGTGAGTGAATATGGTATTGCTCGCCATTAATCGTTAATTGTTGTTGGGTGTCGAAACTATTCATTTTTTGCCCCTTTGATAGTTAGGATTATGTCCTTGATAAAATAACGTGTTTATTTGCCAATAGTTTGCAAAGTGCATACCAGAGATAATAAATATGACAAATCAGGCTAAAAAGCAGGTAGCGCAATGCATGTTTTTTAGACAGTACTAAGTATAGAAGTGCTACCTAAAATTGTTTTTTCAAGTAGCAAAATAATGAGTTTACAAAAGGGGGGGGAAGTTAGTTCAACCAACCTTGTTGTTTGCTTTTTATACTTAAATATAAAAGCAAAAACGCAATAACAATCACTAAAATAGGCATAAACACCGCGCTTATCCCCAGCATTTTAATGCTATTTATCACAATGAAATTATAAAATTGCTGAATAAATATCGCTACCAACGATAACGCAAAGGTAGGCGTTGCAAGTGCATTTTTGGCCAATAGTAGTATGCAGCCAAGGGTGCCACCAAATACCGCTACAGCAAACGCAATGGTAGACCATAAAGGCACGTTTGAATATGCAGCTTGTTGATCTAGCGGAAGTTTACTTATCATCTCGGGGGTCATCATAAGGTGCATTATAAATGCAAACACACCTAATAAATTCCAGATAAGTGCTGCCCACAGGGCGGGTTTAAACCAATTGGGTGTAGCTGAGGTTGTCATATTATTACCTTGTTTTTATTGTATTTTACGAGGTAATTAAAGAGCAAAAAGGCTAACTGTTCAAGCCAGCCTATACATATAATAAAAATGNATGGCTAGCCAAATGAGATAGGGCGGCGCCCTGTATTTTCATCAACCTTTGGCTTTTTAGTGCGCTTTCTTTTATTTTTTGCCGGCTTTTGAGCTGTTTCATTAGGTGTTTTTTCTGGCTGCGGCTGGGTTGTTGCCACTGGGCGCTCTACAGGAGTCGCATCTTCACTTAAAGTGAGTTGAAAAAGCTCGCCATCAAATTCAAGTACATCGCCACTGTATAATTTTTTCCGTTTTATTGTACATATTTCATGGTTAACCCCAACATAGCCTTGCGCTATTAGGTTTTTAGCTTGGCCGCCACCTTCTACTAAATCGAGTACTTTTAGTAATTTACAAAGCTCTATAGGTTCTTCTTCAAGTTCAATTTCAATGTATTCTTCTGACATGGTTATCTCTGTTGGTGGCGCATAAGCAGCAAGTATAAAGGCTTGCACTGTTTTTTGCACCTAGCAAGCTCGCCCGAGTGGGATAAAAAAGAGTGATAAATATAAAACTTTTTTCAACTTTAAAAAAACTGCAGCATTTGATGCGTATGCTCTAGCAAAAATTTGGTGTGCTATTTGCTATTGCTTTGGCAAATAAAAAATCGTACCTAAAACATGGTAATTATTTCACCGTTTTAATTGTTTAGGTCTGCATATAATTGGAGCAGTAAATGGGCATAAGATTAGCAATGAAAAAAGAGCTAATGGGCTTAGATAATTCAGATATGCTGACAGCAGATGATGTAAGAGCTCACTTAGCTAACTCGGTAAAAACACACAAAGAGCAAGATGAACGCGGCTTTTCGGTTATTTCTAAGTTTAACGATACGCACAGTCGGCTAATTAGTGGCGATCCACTTAAAAAATCAAAACTGGAATTTGAACGTCATCGCTTATTTAATGAAGTTTTATATACGCGCCAAAGTGTAGATGCCTGGTTAGACTGCCAAACAAATTATACCAACGTACAATAATACTTAATTAAGCACATGAGTATTAAGTTGCTATAGATAGTTTCCTCCAATAGACTACAATTGTAATCATTGGAGGTAACTATGAAAAATGGCATTTTAATCTGTATGTGGGCGCTATTATTAACTGCGTGCCAACAACCTACCGTTTATGTTTTTAGTGAAAACTTGCAAGATGAGCAGCGCAAGCAGCTCGATGCTGCGCTAAAAGCACAAAATCTTCCTTATGAATACGTAGCGCTAGAAATCCCATCTACCTTTGGTGAGGCTACATTACTCTTATCAAGCGATAAAATTTACCCAAAAGAAACTGAGCAGTTAGCTACTATTATGCAGGGGCTAGGTTACGAGCCACAAGTTAACTATACAACGCGTTCAAATCATTTTTATGGTGATGGCAATATAGGCTTTTATTTAAAGAGCACTGATGGAGAAGACGCTTTTACTATGCCGTCTCGGCTAAGAACAACCCATTGCAGCGAAGACAAGTACAATGATTTACTCGTCACATTTACAGATAAATATGCTGACTTTACCTTACCCAGTGGCGCTGTTGTAAGGTTAGGTTGGGAGTTTTTATATGGTTATGTTGTTATTTATTATAAAACCTACTCGCAAACATATAGCCACTCACAGCCGCTTGTAGCAACGCCCTTTGGCGCCAAGCCATCCGATACGTATACATTTACGGCGCATGTTAATAACCCCAGCTGGCTTGATTGCTCACTACAAATTGTTTATATGAACTGAGGGATAGAGTTAACCGTGGGTTTCTATGTGCTCACTCAGCTTTGCAATACGCAGGCTCATACCTTCTATGATTCTATCTTTAATTTTTTCGCGTATTACATTAGGCAAGCGAGTAAGTGCCTCTGGGGTAATGGCAAGTACTATGGTGTCGGTTTTAGCGCGAGCGCTCGTACTGCGTTCGCGGTTATTAATAAATGCGCCTTCACCGATAAACTCACCGGGCTCTATAGTGCCAAGCTCCAGCAAGTGGTTATGTTTAAAAACAAGTAACGCACCACTTAATACAATGTATAAGCGTTTGTCGTTATCGTATTGTTTAAATAAAAACTGATGCTGGTTAACTAAATACAATAACCCAAACGACTCTAGTAGCACTTGGCGTTCAGCAAGGGTGAAGTCTTTAAAAAAGTGCAATCTATTCACTATTTCCATTTGTTTAAACAATGGAATGTGTTCTATTAATTTCATCCTAGGGCCAACGAGTAACGGTTAGAAACTAGCTAATATTGCGCTCTTTTAATTTGCGGGTCAACGTGTTGCGCCCCCAGCCAATTTTTATNTGCATCTTGTTTATGGCCAGAGCAATTAGCCAGTGCTGTTTTTATAAGGCGAGTTTCAAGCTGAGCTTGAATATCAGGCCAAATGTTTTCTTTACCTTGCTTAAGCTCTTGATTGAGCCATTGCTGAAACGCATCAAGCCAATCACCTTCTTGTTGAACAGGCGCTGCATCAATGATCTCTGGTGGTAGGTCTTGCTCACTTACTAATTCACCAGGGGCCATAACGGTTAACCAGCGACAGGTATTTTCAAGTTGGCGCACATTACCAGGCCAGCTAAATAGCCTAAGCTGCTCTGTGGCTTTTGGGCTTAGCACTTTACTTTCTACTTGTAGGTCTTTTGCGCTTTTGTGTAAAAAGTGCTGCGCTAGGCGCTCAATGTCTTCAGTTCTTTCTCTAAGAGCCGGTAAACGAAGGCGCACAACGTTTAAACGATGAAATAAATCGTCCCTAAATTTACCCTGTTTTACTAAATCTTCTAAATTTTGATGCGTTGCAGCAATAATGCGTACATCAACTTTAATACTTTGGTGCCCGCCCACACGGTAAAATTCACCATCGGCGAGTACACGTAATAAACGTGTTTGCACATCCAGTGGCATATCGCCAATTTCATCTAAAAACAGTGTGCCGCCATTGGCTTGTTCAAAGCGGCCTTTACGAACGCTATCGGCACCAGTAAATGCGCCTTTTTCGTGGCCAAATAGCTCAGACTCCACAAGCTCTTTTGGAATAGCAGCCATGTTTAATGCAATAAACTGGTTTTCTTTACGTGGGCTGTGGTTATGCAAAGCGCTGGCAACAAGCTCTTTACCTGTGCCAGACTCACCATTAATTAGTACGCTCATACTTGAAGCCGACAGTTTACCTATCGCTCTAAACACTTCCTGCATCGCAGGGGCTTCGCCAATAATGTGCGCGCTTTTAGGTGGAACTTGTTTACGCTTAGTTTTTTTAGTTGAGTTTGCTCTACAGGCACTTTCGATTAATGCCACGGCTTCGTTTAAATCAAATGGCTTGGCTAAGTACTCAAACGCGCCTTTTTGAAATGCGTTAACCGCTGAGTCTAAATCTGAGTGGGCGGTCATTATAATAACCGGCAGCCCAGGGTTTTGCTCAGCTATGAGTTCAAGCAATGCCATGCCGTCCATGCCTGGCATCCGTACGTCAGATACCAACACGGTTGGCTGGCTAAATTTTAGCGCGCTTAACACGTCTTGCGCATTTGCAAAGCTTTCTGCTTCAAACCCTGCGCGTGTCAGCGCTTTTTCTAATACAAAGCGAATTGATGCGTCATCATCTACAAGCCAAACTGTTTTCATGCCAACTCCAAAACATTAATCTGCAAAAGGCAGATAGATATTAAATTCAGTATGGCCAGGCCAGCTATCGCAGTCTATATAACCGTCGTGCTGATCTATGAGCGTTTGTGCGATTGAAAGCCCTAGCCCTGAGCCACCTTCTTTGTTGGTGATCATCGGGTAAAACAATGTTTCGCGAACGCTAGGGTCTATGCCTGGTCCATTATCAGAAACCTGGATCAACAAGGCTTTTTTAGGGGCTTTTCCGGGGCGGCGATACTGATGATTAATGCGGGTTTTTATTTTTATTTCACCGCCATCAACTAACGCCTGTTGAGCATTGCGTACAATATTAAGTACAACTTGCTGAACCTTGCCTTGGTCAATAAACACATCAGGGATACTTGGGTCGTAATCTTTAACTAGACTAATATTTTTACAATTATCTAATGTGCTTAATTTAACAACCGACTCAAGTGTTTGGTGAATATTGCCATACGACTTTTGCGGAAGCTGATTTGGCCCAAGTAGCCTATCAACTAATTCGCGTAATCGGTCGGCTTGCTCAATTATAAGCTCAGCGCATTCGTCCCTTTCTTGTTGATCTACCTCATACTGCAATAACTGCGCCGCTCCGCGTATTCCCCCTAAAGGATTTTTAATTTCGTGAGCAAGCCCTCTAATTAAATTTCGTGCAGCTTGATATTGATGCATTTGGTTAGAGGCTTTGTCGTGTTTTATTTCTTCATCGGTTTTACGACACTCAAGTAAAATATAGCGTTCGTTTTTAAACTTAACTTGGCGCGATGTAATGGCTATTTTTGCATGGCGAGAATCTATAAAGACCACGTCAGCTCTGTGCTGGCTGCAATCTACACCATCCACAAGTGAGTACTGGGCTATGCGCTCTAAATCCACAGAATGGTAATTAAATAAGCTGTTAAAGGTTTGCCCAATAATGCGCTTTTTACCCAAGCCGAGTAGTTCGCTGGTGCTGGTGTTGGCATAAACAAGGGTAAAACTTTTATCAAGTAACATGACCGATGTAGTTTGATTTTGCCAAATGGCATTGAGAAGTTCAGGGCTAAAATTTTGTTCGTTTGACATCTTTGCACCACTTTAGTGCGTTAATATTTGCAAGCAAGTTTTAATCAGTAAATACTGCTGCGCTAATTTTGCTTCATGAGACATTGTACTTAGTTTACAGCCTTTCTTTGCATCACAAAGGTACTGGGCTGACTGATAGCAATGGCTTGATTTTGTTTATTATAAAGTTTGAGATACAAAGTATGAGCTCCGTTTTCTACATCCCGTATAGCAAACGTTGATAAATCGCTTGCGGGCCCATAAGCGTTACCGTTTAAAAATAGCTGTATGGTAAAGCCAGCTTCAAAACGCGGTGTTATGCGGCTTGTCACGTACACCGAGCCGGTGTTTTCGCGTACGGTTTGGTTATGTGTAGGCGACGATATCATAATTTGAAAACGGTTAGGGTGCGTTGGTTGTGGTGAACCAGGGGTGTGTTTATCGGTTTCAGACAGGGTAAGATCTTGGCTGCTTAGTTTTATTTCGTGCGCGCCACTACGTGGTGTATCTGAGAACACTAAAACACCATTTTTATCTTTCCAAGCATAAATTTTCTTATTGCCTGCATAACTATAAATGCTTAATCCTAAAGCAAAAAATAGTAATAATATCCTGTAATTCACATTGCTACCCTGCATATTTTGTAATTACATAACTTTAGTGGAGATAACCCTAATTTACCATAAAAAAAAGCCCGCTAAGCGGGCTTGAGAACACACATTTATTATCTTATCGATAATTTTGTCTACGGCGTATTAAACGCTGTAGTACATTTCAAACTCAACTGGGTGAGTTGTCATGTTAAGTTTTTCAACTTCTTGAGATTTAAGTGCAATGTATGCATCGATTAAATCATCAGTGAATACGCCACCTTGCGTTAAGAATTCACGGTCAGCACTAAGTGCTTCTAACGCTTCATCTAGTGAAGATGCAACTTGTGGAATTTCTGCTGCTTCTTCTGCTGGTAGGTCGTATAAATCCTTATCCATAGCATCGCCAGGGTGGATCTTGTTTTTGATACCGTCAAGGCCAGCCATAAGCATTGCAGAGAAAGCAAGGTATGGGTTAGCAGTTGGATCTGGGAAGCGTACTTCGATACGACGACCTTTTTCAGATGGTACAACTGGAATACGGATTGATGCAGAACGGTTACGTGCAGAGTATGCAAGCATTACCGGTGCTTCAAAACCTGGTACTAAACGTTTGTAAGAGTTAGTTGAGGCATTTGCAAACGCATTGATTGCTTTAGCGTGCTTAATAATACCGCCAATGTAGTAAAGTGCATCTTCAGAAAGACCACCGTACTTATCACCAGCAAAAAGGTTAACACCGTCTTTTGCTAAAGATTGGTGACAGTGCATACCAGAGCCGTTATCGCCTACAACAGGCTTAGGCATAAATGTGGCCGTTTTTCCGTAAAGGTGAGCCATGTTATGAATAACATATTTCATCTCTTGGATTTCATCCGCCTTTAATACCATTGTATTAAAGCGAGTTGCGATTTCGTTTTGACCCGCTGTTGCAACTTCGTGGTGATGCGCTTCTACTACTTGGCCTAGTTCTTCAAGTACTAAACAAGTAGCTGAACGCCAATCTTGTGAAGAGTCAACTGGTGAACATGGGAAGTAACCACCTTTAACACCTGGGCGATGACCTGTGTTACCACCTTCGTAGTCTTTATCAGAGTTCCATGCTGCTTCAACAGCATCAATTTTGTACATAGAACCTGACATATCTGACTTGTATTTAACATCATCAAATAGGAAGAATTCTGGCTCAGGGCCAAATAAAACTGTATCTGCGATACCGGTAGATTTCATGTACTCTTCAGCGCGTTTAGCAACTGAACGAGGGTCACGCTCGTAACCTTGTAGTGTAGATGGCTCTACAACATCACAACGTACGATTAGCGTAGCTTCTTCTGTGAATGGGTCTAATTTTACTGAATCAGCTACTGGCATAAGTACCATGTCTGATTCGTTAATGCCTTTCCAACCTGCAATTGAAGAGCCGTCGAACATTTTGCCGTCTTCAAAAAAATCTTCATCTACTTGGTGATGAGGAATAGAAACATGTTGTTCTTTACCTCTAGTATCAGTAAAGCGTAAATCAATGAACTTAACGTCATTTTCTTTAATAAAATCTAAAACCGATTGTGACATGTGTCCTCCAACTGTTGGGTTTTATTATTGCTGCATTAAATGCTTTGGTTTTTTAGTAAGCCGATTTTATGCCATTATTTTAACTTGCTGTTTATTAAGTTAAAAATTATGGTTGCACAAAAGTGGTCACGGGCTTTGCACTTTTGTGGTGCGTAAAATATCCACATTGGTGCAAAAATTTCACGCTCGATTCTGCACGTATTTTAATCACCTAAATCAGCTTAACTTAAATAGTAAATAGTGCCAAAGCAATCAACAAATTAGCTAAAAAACGACAATTTATGTAATTTGTCGAAATTTATTTCATATAATTGTCATATAAAAAACAGATACTTAGTAAAAGTATTAAGAAAGTTTTTAAAATTGTATTGGATAAACTTTCATCCATGTCATTAATGAGGGATAATATGCGCCCTTTTAAATCCTATGCTGGGACATCTGGTGAAAACGCAGATGAGTGCGTAGATCTTGCAGGATCAATGAGAATAAACTTCTCTGAGTAAAAATATGAGCATCGAACAGTTAAGAAATATAGCGATTATCGCGCACGTTGACCACGGTAAAACGACATTGGTTGACAAACTACTTGAGCAATCAGGTACATTAGAAACACGCGGCGGTAACGAAGAGCGTGTGATGGACTCAAACGACATTGAGAAAGAACGTGGTATTACCATTTTGGCTAAAAACACAGCCATTTCTTGGAAAGACTACCATATCAATATCGTAGATACCCCGGGACACGCCGATTTTGGTGGTGAAGTTGAACGCGTACTTTCGATGGCTGACTCAGTATTATTACTTGTTGATGCTCAAGAAGGTCCAATGCCGCAAACGCGTTTCGTAACGCAAAAAGCATTCGCGCAAGGCTTAAAGCCAATTGTTGTTATCAACAAAATCGACAAGCCAGGTGCACGTCCTGATTGGGTTATGGATCAAATCTTTGATTTATTCGACAACCTTGGTGCAACTGACGAACAGCTAGACTTTAAAGTAATCTACGCTTCAGCAATCAACGGTTGGGCTACACTAGATTTAGACGAGCCGTCTGACAACATGGAACCTATGTTCCAAATGATCGTTGATGAAGTATCACCACCGGATGCAGATCCTGAAGGTGACTTCCAAATGCAGATTTCTCAGCTTGATTACAACTCTTATAAAGGTGTAATCGGTATCGGCCGTATCAAACGTGGTTCTGTTGTGCCTAACCAGCAAGTAACGATTGTTAGTGCTGATGGCTCTACACGTAACGGCAAAATTGGTTCAGTACAAAGCTACCTAGGTCTTGAGCGTATCGAAACAGATAAAGCTTACGCTGGTAACATTGTAACGGTAACAGGTCTTGGCGAGCTTAAGATTTCAGATACTGTTTGTTGCCCTAACAACGTTGAAGCATTACCACCACTAAGTGTTGATGAGCCAACAGTAACAATGACGTTCTCTGTAAATAACTCTCCTTTCTGTGGTAAAGAAGGTAAGTTTGTAACATCACGTAATATTCGTGAGCGTTTAGACAAAGAATTAGTACATAACGTTGCACTTCGTGTTGCAGATACTGACAACCCAGATAGCTTCCGCGTATCGGGCCGTGGTGAATTACACCTTGGTATCTTAATCGAAAACATGCGTCGTGAAGGTTATGAGCTAGCTGTATCTCGTCCAGAAGTAATCTTACGCACTGTTGATGGCGTATTAGAAGAACCGTATGAAACACTAACAATTGACTGTGAAGAAGAGCATCAAGGTTCTATCATGGAGCAAATTGGTCTTCGTAAAGGTGAACTTACTGATATGGCACCAGATGGTAAGGGCCGTATGCGTTTAGACTTTATGATCCCAAGCCGTGGCTTAATCGGTTTCCAAACTGAGTTCATGACGTTAACTTCAGGTTCTGGTTTACTTTACCATACATTCGATCACTACGGTCCGCACAAAGGTGGCGAGCTAGGTGTTCGTAAGAACGGCGTAATGATTGCAAATGCTACAGGTAAAGCACTTACTAACGCATTATTTAACTTACAAGAGCGTGGTAAATTATTCATCGGTCACGGTGTTGAAGTTTACGAAGGTATGGTTATCGGTATTCATAGCCGTGATAATGACCTTACAGTTAACGCACTTAAAGGTAAGCAACTTACTAACGTTCGTGCATCTGGTACAGATGAAGCACAAACATTGACGCCACCATTGAACTACACACTTGAGCAAGCGCTTGAGTTCATCGATGATGACGAGTTAGTAGAAGTAACACCTGAGAACATTCGTATTCGTAAGCGTCACTTAACTGAAAGTGAGCGTAAGCGTGCGGGTCGTGCTCCAAAATCATAATCTATTAATTTAGAGTAATGGTTTAAAAGCCGCTGTATTGCAAAATACAGCGGCTTTTTTGTGGGTTAAAACAAGAGTTGTCAGCTATAAGTTATCAGCGGTCAGTATAGAACGGCGCAGCTAAATAGGCTGGTTTAAGCTGAAAGTCAGTAGGCTATATAAACCTGCAACAATGCATAGTGGTAGTGCGTATTGGTAGAGTGTTTTTTCGTTGGGTTTCGCTGCGCTCAACCCAAACTACTTCTCAACTATTTATTAGTAGTTACTTTTTGGCAGTAGCGTGATTTTTTCCAAATATCTCAGTGTTTATAGTTCGTTCTATAGTGAAACTGCCACAATGTATTTATCTCTAAAAGCGCAGCGCCTCTTACTCTCTTTGTGAATAATTTACTTAAAAAATATTTGCACAAAGAGAAGGAAGTGAGAAGTAAAAGAGTCAAAGCTTAATCAATCGATAACGCAAAGCATCTGTCATTGTTGGTAGGGTGCTTTTTCGTTGGGTTTCGCTACGCTCAACCCAACCTACTTCTCAACTATTTATTAGTGGTTACTTTTTGGCAGCAGGGTAATTTTGCCAAAGACATCTGCGTCTATAAAACCACGGTTTCTGTCGCCATTGACTGGCTGTACTTCGTGAGAGCCCATAAAGTGCTCGCGTACTTCGCTGCCATCGTTATCGCAATACGCGAGCATAAAACCAATGACTTGTTTTTCATTAAGCGTAATGGGCGTGTTTACAGCGCCTTCTTGGTAATCGTTAGGGTAGAGCTTTATAGCGACTTCCCAGGTGATGTTATAAGGGGCTTGGGTATTACGCTTCCAGTTACTTGTTAAGTGGTCGGTGTATAAATGGGCTTTTTTATCGGGGCCGTAATCGGCGGCTTGGTTATCAAGGCCAATATGATATGCCAACGCGGTATGGTTAAATTGGTGAATACCACCTGACGCGTCGCTATCGATAAAAACTTCCAGCGCATCGTCATCCCAATATTTTACGGTCGGGTCTGGGTGCGTATCAATAAGTACATCGTCAGTTATATCGGCTTGTAAATACAGGTAGTTTTTATCCCACAGTAGGCGGTAGCGGCCTTTAAAGTCGGCATCTGATGAGGGCAAGGTGCCATCCATTAAATGCGGCATATCATGCCACGTTGCTTTATCCCATGCGCTTTCAGATACGCCATCAATAGTAATAGGGGTCGATGTGTGCGCTACATCAATGGCCATTACTGGGGCGCTTAATAAACAGCTTAAAGCTAATGCGTGTTTTTTCATTAATTTCTCAATGTTAATATGTATTTAGATATTACAATCATCCTAAAACAGTTCAGCAATGAGTTACAGTGAAATACTTTCGCCTTCGTTTAAAATATATAAAGGTGTGGTTGAAGCCATTTTATTGTGCATATAAAGCAACCTTAACAGTGCTGAATGGCTTGTCCGGTCGCCCATTTTCCAGCTTGAGTTACCATAGCCCCACGGTATCATTACTTTACAGTTAAGGTCACTAGCTGCATTTACAGCATCCTCTGGTGTGGTGTGTACATAACGATACCAAGTAGGGCTGTCTTCACTGTAATACGAGGCTATAGGCAGTAGGCATATATCTATATCGCCATACTTTTGCTGAATGTCTTTAAAGTGTTTTGAGTAGCCGGTATCGCCAGCAAAAAACACGGTACTGCCGTTTTGCTCAAGCAACCAGCCATTCCATAGGTCTTTATCGTTATCTTCGTAAATAAAGGGCACCAATACGCGGCTACTAAAGTGGTGCGCTGGTAGGGCATGAATCGTTAAATCATCAAGCTGTGTTTTTGCATACCAGGCCATTTCGCTAATGTTATAGCCACCAGTAGGGAAGTTGTCGGCCATACCTAATGGCGTTAAGTAGCGAGGTTTATTACCAAGCTCCCCTATATCGGCTTTATTAAAGTGATCGTAATGAATATGCGAGTACATCACTGCACTTAAGTTTTTAAGCTCGGTTTGTGTAAGCCAATCGCCGGGTTGCCTGTAAAACCCTGAGGCTAACCTAAAGGCTAAATCAACAGGTGAGTCGAACTGCTCTTTTACAGGATCAAATAGCACGTGTTGTCCGTTAGGTGTGCGGATCATAAACCCAGCGTGCCCTAACCAGCGCACGGTAAAGCCCGTATTTAAATTAATTGGCTTTTGCTCAGCAATAAATTGGCAATCTTCAGCGTCTTGTTTGCATTGTAATTTAGGGCTTGGCGGGTAGCAGCCGGTTTCGCAGGTGGTGGGGTAGGTTTTTTTGCCAGGGTAGAGGTTATAAAAGCGTCCTTTTCGCTCGCCTGTTTGATGCTGCGGGGTAAGCGTGCTTTCCCCTGCAATCACCTCAATGCGATTAGCTGTTTCGCAAGCGCTAAGCAATCCACAAATAAATACAAGGCTGGTGGTTTTTAGTTTCATTGTTGCTATCTATTATTATTTTTATAAAAGTATAACAACATCAAAAGATTAACAAATAGTTCAAAGGTAACAAAACGTAACAACAAAAAAGCCTGCAATATGCAGGCTTTGTTAGGCAGATTTTAATTGATTAGCCAGCGCTATTCATTTGCTCTATAAACTTGTTTGAATCGGCAATTGATTTATTCATGTCGTTCATCAGCACTTGAATATCACGCTTTAAATTAGTGAATTCGCCTTTAATAGCGGCAACCGCTTGTGCGTTTAAGTTATGCTTTAAGTACAGTACGTTATCTTGTAAAGACGATAGTACTGGTTCCATTTTGCTTTCTGCACTGCGCATAGAGCGTAGTAACTGGCTAAATTGGCGTTGTGTAGCCGCTAGCTTTTTACTGCTTTCGCGTTTAAGCGACGCGCTTTTGTATTGCTCAAGCTCATCGCTCCATTCGTCAAATAAAGCTTCTGCTACATCTTCAACTTTATTAATATTGCTCGACACTTCATTAGCGGCTGCTAAGCTCGACTCATAATCGTCATTAAGTTGATTGTAGGCATCTTGTAACTCGCCGCCATCAAAATTAATTAAAGTTGTTAGGCGCTCAAGTGCTGATTGAAATTCTTCTTGCGACTCTTCTTGTGAATCTTTGGTTTCTTCTACGCGGTCAATAAGAATGTCGCGCTTATGTACACCTACTTTTTCCATTGCAGAATAATAGGCCGACTGACAGCCCGATAAAGTAAGCGTAATGGCCAGTACCGAGGCGCTAAGTAATGTTTGTTTTTTCATTTGGATCCCTATTTACCAGTAAGTGCTGTAAATTATGGTGCTGATTGCTATCATAATCAAAATTCGATTAGCACAAGTCAATTGTATGAATGATAAGCTCTCCCTTTATAAACAGCAAGCTATCTCCTTTTTAAGGCAACAGCCAAGCTGGTGGATGCAGTACGTTAACCGCTGTATAGACGATCAAATTACAGTAAATGCAGGCTACCTTGCCTATGTTACTTTGCTTTCTTTAGTGCCTTTGATTGCGGTAGGCGTGGCAATATTTTCGGCCTTCCCGGGGTTTGAATCGACCCGCATAGCCATAGAAAGCTTTTTGTTTACCAACTTTGTACCTACCTCATCTGATGTTATTAAAGAGCATATAAGCTCCTTTGCTGGCAATGCGAACCAAATGACAGCAGTAGGTATTGGCTTTTTAGCGGCGATTGCATTGCTGCTTATACGTAATGTTGATGCCACGCTTAATCGCATTTGGCGTATTAAGAAAAAACGCCCCATGATGATCTCTTTTGCGGTTTATTGGATGGTATTGAGCTTAGGCCCCGTACTGCTAGGCGCAAGTATTGGTGTTACATCGTATATTGTTTCGTTAGTGTCGTTTGCCGATCAGGGCATTCCTGGGTTTAGTGGCTTTTTGTTAAAGCTGGTGCCTTATGGCTTTTCGATGATTGGCTTTTTAATGTTATACACTTTAGTGCCTAACACGCCTGTATCTATTCGGGCTGCGCTACCGGGGGCTCTTTTTGCGGCAGTATTATTTGAGCTGACTAAAAAAGGCTTTGCGCTTTATATTAGCCATTTTCCTTCGTACGAAGTAATTTATGGCGCTGTTGCGACCATTCCTATTTTATTTGTGTGGGTGTATTTGTCGTGGGTGGTGGTGCTATTAGGGGCCGAATTTACCGCCTGTATAAGCCCTAATCATGTACCACAAACACCAGAAATAGACATTGATGAAGAACTAAAAACAGAGGAACGCAGTTAAATGCAGGGCTTAATACAACGTGTAAAAAGTGCCAAAGTAGAAGTTAACGACCAAGTGATAGGTGAAATTGGCCAAGGTATATTATTGTTACTCGGTGTTGAAAAACCAGACGATAAGCAAGCAGCCGACAAACTGCTGCATAAAGTAAGTAATTACCGAATATTTACTGATGAAAACGACAAAATGAACTTAAGCCTAAAAGATATAGGCGGTGAGTTACTCGTGGTGTCGCAATTTACGTTAGCGGCTGATACTAAAAAAGGCATGCGCCCAAGCTTTTCATCTGCAGCCACACCTAGCCAAGCTAACGCGCTTTACGAGTATTTTGTAACTCAAGCTAAAGCGCAAGGTATTAGTGTGGCAACGGGAGAGTTTGGCGCCGATATGCAAGTGAGCTTGTGTAACGATGGGCCTGTTACGTTTAACTTTTCGGTTTAATTACCAGCTTTAGTAACAATAATAATATGATTCACAAAGCCCGCAATTTTATGCGGGCTTACTTTTACGCCAAACACATTAAATAGTAATTGCTGTAACTGAATTAACTGCGACTCATGTTGCGATAAAAAGTTAATAAATAACGTGCCACCTGCGTTTAGCGCATCGTATATTTTTTGATAAAAAGCGCGTTCAAACAAAAATCGTGGTGCATCTATCTGGCTAAATAAATCAAGAATAATCCAGTCATGGCTATGTGCCTTGCTAAGTACATTTTGCGCGTCATCACACTGCACGTCACTTTGGTTTTTAAGAGCGAAAAAATCTGTATAGCAGGCAATTATATCTGCATTTTTTTCAACTGATGTTACGTGTGCCTGCGGGTAAGTGTATTGTAAATAATTACGTATAGCGCCACCGCCAAGACCAAGTTCTAACACATGATTTGGCGGTGCTAAGGTTTGCCACTGCTTAGCTAAATAGGTTAAATGTGGAAATAGTAAGCGCTGTGGATTGTTAAGCTCTATCACCGATTGCAATGTATCGTTAATTAGCAGCCAGCGAAGCTGCCCGAATTGGCGAACCTGTATGTGATCGCCTGCATATTTATGCCAGTAAACTAGTTGCCCAATATCTTGGCTGTGACTAATAAAGTGGCTACTCACTACACCCGTTAAAGGGTTTATAAAATCGCTCATAACATTAAGGGCCTGTTGACCTTTCAGGATTAAAGTTTGTTCAATCTAGGGGGCGATTTAATCGCGGCGCGAGATTTGTAACCTGGTGGGCTAGGTAACTGCTCCTGCATTACTCTACTGGCTTACACCCATGTAGGCAACAAAGAGTAAATTCCCCCTAGGCAGAACCCTTCGCTCAGTGCATGTTCAATCTCTAAAGGCCCAGCATAAACTAGCTGATGCGATGGGTAAAACAGTTATTTTTTCGCTTGCTTACCAAAGTCGTATTGGCAGTGTTTAAAAGATGGAGTATGGTATTTGCCATAATAATTCCAACCAACTTAATCTTTAATTTTCTAATGTAAAAACCAATGTGCAGGTTAAAGAGTTATTCAGTTGGATTACATGCCGTAGCCTTTATTTTTTATTTACGGCAAAACAACAGGAGTATATATGTTTCAAGTAACTACACCGCAGAGCAGCGAAGACTGGCAAGCGTACTATCAATTACGTTGGGAAGTACTACGTGCGCCTTGGAATGAGCCTCGTGGCTCTGAACAAGATGATATGGAACAAGACTCAGAGCATCGCTTTATTAAAAATAACAACGGTGATGTGCTTGGTGTGGCCCGTTTACACTTTAACAACCATGAACAAGCGCAAGTACGTTACATGGCCGTAGCCGAAGGTAACCGTAACCAGCATATTGGTAGCCGTTTATTACACGAGCTTGAAAAAATAGCATGGACGCAAAATGCAGGCGAATTAGTGTTATTTGCTCGCGAGCGTGCGCTTGAGTTTTATAAGCGCCACGGCTACGAGCTAAAAGAAAAAGCCCACTTAGCGTATGGCGATGTTCAACATTTCAAAATGATTAAGCAAAAGCCTAGTGAGCCGGGTTGGTTTCGCCACCCTGATTGGACGCAAGTACTGCAAAATATTTGGCGTGAATCAATCCCAATTAGTGATGCAATGGGTATAAAAGTAGAAAGCTACACAGATTGGCAGTTTACAACGCGTGCTGATTTAGACGCTAACTTAAACCTACACAACACCATGTTTGCAGGCTCTATATACAGCTTAGCAACCTTAACCGGTTGGGGTGCAACGTACTTAGCGCTTAAAGAGGCAGGGCTTGAGGGCAATATTGTATTAGCCGATGCCACTATAAAATACTTAAAACCACTTAATACCGACCCACGCGGTTGTGTTGATGTGCAAACCTGTAAAGGTAAGCTCAGTGAGCTGGAAACAACAGGCAAAGCAAGCTACGTAGTACCTGTTACTATATTTGATGGCAGCGATGTTGTTGCAGAGTTTGAAGGGGTGTTTGCCGTTAAAAAATAACGAGTAACGCTTTAATAAAAAAGCCAAGCACTTTATAAAAGGGCTTGGCTTTTTTTATGGTGTATTAATAAATTATAGTAAATCGGTAAGTAATATACCTACACCAATACGCTCTACATCAGCGTTATAATCAATGAGGCTCTCACCGTAACCGTTAAAGTATTGTGCGTAGCCACGCAAACGACCCCAAAGCGGGAATGACCAATCTAGTTGAAGTGCACCACGGTTATCTGAATTTAAATTGTTACGAGTCATAAAGCTAAACTCGTGATCGTGATAACGATACGCCCCGCCAAATTCAAAGTAACCCATGTATTTGTAAATATCTGGATTGTCGTCGCCATCGGCTTCTAATATATTGTCTTTTTCATCCTCGGCAATGCGATACCAAGGTTTAAAGCTAAATACAAAACCGCTCTTTTCCCATATAAAATCGGCGTAAATTCGGTTCCATGAACGAGAGTTTGGCTGGCTGCGGCCGTTAGATTGGTGCGAAATACCCAGCGCTATGGCCATTTCGTCGCCCCAAAGTACGTTTTCTTGGTCTAGGTAGTTTACCCAAAATATTTCTGGTTCGTAGTTGGTTTCACGAAATGGAGAAGAAATCTCTGAGTTATAAATCTGCCAATACGACTGCAAGGTAAAGCCAAAAAATATGGCTTGGTCGTCATCTGCAAAATCATCATACAGTGGCACTTTAATAGAAAGCTGGTATTTAGCCTCTAGGTTATCAAGGGGTTCGCCATTTTCTTCATCTGTTAGCTCGTCAAAGCCATCAAACGGGCGATCGTTAGGGTGCGAGACATACGATAAAGGTAAAATGTAGTTACGTTTATGCGGCGTAATTACGTTACGATTTTTTTTGCTTACCTCTTCGCGAGCCTTGCGTTTATCAAGTGCGGTAAGTTGTTTGTTTTCTTCAAGGGCGGAGCATTTTGTGCGCAGCTCGTCTAAGGTTTGCTTACCATCGCCACCAATTACTTCATTTAAAATACATTGCTTAACTAGCTCTATGTCGTTGTCTTGTTCATTTTTTTTAACCTCTTGTTGGGCAAAAGAGGGTGTGCTTAGTAAAGCCGTAACTGCAATCCAATAACGCCAGCTCATTGTTTATTCCTTTGAGAGTAAGGTAGATTTATAAATTATAACGTGTTTTTACATTTGTAACGGTGAACTTTCACTGAATTTACACTTATTTGATTACCTTACGTTTACACCGTTATCACAGATCAAAAAAAGCGGCATATAGCCGCTTATAGTGTAAGTTAGTTAACTTACTCTCACGCAATGAGAAGGGGGAGTTATAGCGCGGTGCGTTATAACTCAAATACGTTAGTAAAAAACTTATATAGTTCAGTGCCTTGGTTTACGCTTGCTGAGGCAAAATGCAAAATAGCAATTGCATCGCAATCAAGGCTTAATGTTTGTAGGGGTTGCTCAGTTAAATAGCGCTCCATGCGCAATATATGGGCTATTGGCTCACCTGCCTTTATGTGTGCGCCTAATGGGGCAACATATTCAACCATGCCGCCAATCGGCGCATAATAAGCAAAGTAGTCATCTAAATGGCACGCATAACGAGTCATCTGCTTAGGTTGATACGCTGCATCTACCAATACATTTTTATGGTTCAAATAGCTTAAAATGCTGTTTGCATCATCAAAGGCGGCTGCTAAATCTATTTTTTCTTGGCTGCCTAGCTCTACTGTAAAGGCCTCAACCTGTACATTGAAGTCCCTGCCTTGCGCACTAAGTGCATCACTTAGATGCCACCATGGGCAAAAGCTAGCTTCATCCATTGCGCCATCAAAGTCGCTTGGAATTAGCAGTACGTGTTCAATATTAAAATAACGTGCGCTGTCGCTGGCATACGTTGGACAGTACAGATGCTTACTTGAAATAGGCCCCGTATGTAAGTCGAGCACGATATCGGCTTGATGCGCTAGCTTTTGCAGGTTAAGCGCAATGCGTTTACCGGTATTGAGCAAGTAAGCTGGGCCGTTAAGTTTGGCATCTATTTCATCAAGCAGGGCTTTTTTAAAATTACTTTTTAAAGCTGCATCGTCGTACTGGCTATGCTCGTGTGCAAACTGGGTGACTAAATCACTATTGTAGTGATACATACGGTTCCAGTTAGTGCCAGTAATAGGGTCGAATCGGCCAAGGGTAAATTCCCCTGATTTTTGATTACAACCAATAGGGTTAGCATAAGGTACTAAGGTAATGTCGCCTTTTAAATTGAGCTGTTTTAACTGCTCTAGCAGCTGAAAAATAACCGCGTTACCTTGTACCTCGGCGCCATGCATATTGGCTTNGGCCCGCTGCCATCGCCTTTTAAGCGATACACCGGAATAGTTAGGGGTAAGCCGTTTGCTACTTCCCCTACTACAATGTTTTCTTGGCTAATGGGTGTTGTTATGCTCATGTTTATTACCTTAAGTAGTGACTGGCATCTTCTGCTTGGCGCACACACGTGAGCTCGCCATTTTGTAACACGTATTCTGCCGCTAGTTCATGGCATAAAAAATAGGGCATGCTTTCGGTAAAACCATAGGCGCCACATTGGCTAAACACCAGCCAGTCTTGCTCGTTTAAATCGCTTGGTAGGGTATGCTCGCCTAAGCAATCAAGGGCAGTACATAATGGGCCATATAAGCTCATTGCTTGTTCTGGCGCTGTTGACTCGCGCAGTAACGCCGCAGGAAAATCTTGGCTTGTAACAGCAGGGCGCAATAAGTGGTTAATACCACCGGTTAAAATAACTTGTTGTTGCCCGTAGTTTTGTTTGCACTCAACGACGGGGTTCGCGTAATGACCGCATTCGCCTACAGCGTAACGGCCAAGCTCCATCCAAAGCTCGTCTACACCCGCATCTTTTTTAATTTTTGCCAGCGCGGTGATTAATCCATCCCACTCAAGTGTTGCATCGTTTGATGTGTAAGGAATACCTAAACCGCCGCCTAAATCTAAAATTTTCAGGTTTATATTTAAGTTATTAGCCAAGGTGGTAAGCGGTGCAATCATCTGTGACCACAGCTCGCTTAGCTTTTGTGTACTAAGCATGTTGCCCCACTGAAAAATATGCAGGCCATCAAAATTAAGTGCTGGGTAATCGCCAGTATTGAGCGCTTGCCATTCATCGCAACCAAGCCCAAACGGAGTAAGGCTGTCACCCCCTAATGGGTTTTTTTCACCTTCTGGCCAGCGTAATTGCACACGCAGTAATACTTGCAGCTGCGTATTTTGCAGCTGCGCTTGCTGGTTTAACCAACGTACTTGATTGAGGCTTTCGGCAACAAAAATACGCACGCCGCGCTCAATAAAGTGTTTAATTTGTTTAGGGCTCTTTGCAGGCCCTGTGTTGAGCACGCGCTGTGAACTAATACCTTGTGCAAGGACTTGTTCAAGCTCACCTTTACTTGCTACGTCAAAGTTAAATCCGGCGCTGTCTAGGCATTGAATAACCTTAGAAAGCGGATTGGCTTTTACCGCATACCAAAGCTTTACATCGGTTTGCGCAACTAAACGGGTAAGGTGTGCGTTTAGTTTGTCTAAGTCGTAAACAAAAAAAGGTGTATCAAGTTGCTGAGTAAGTGTATTTACGGCGGCCTTGATAGGCGTGCTCAAAAAGCTCATTATCGTAAAACCTCTTCTAGCAATAACGATGCATCGCTTTGCTCGTCGCGGTATTTAACAATGAGTGCACACGACATGCTTAGGCCTTGCTCACGAGCCCACTCGTTAGACGCTGGGCGAGAGCCTGGTATTACAATAGCGTACTCTGGAATTGGCTCGCCTTTATCTAGCTGGCGCTCGTTAACACAGTCGTAAACCGGAATAGTTGCAGATAAACGCACACCTGGGGCAAGTACCGCGCCTTTTTTAACCACTACGCCTTCAACAATGACACAACCTGCGCCAATAAACGCATCGTCTTCAACCACTACTGGGCTTGCCCCAATTGGCTCAAGTACACCACCAAGTTGAACAGCTGCGCTTAAATGTACATTTTTACCAACTTGTGCACACGAACCCACTAATGCGTGGCTATCAACCATAGTACCTTCGTCGATGTATGCGCCAATATTTACGTACGCTGGTGGCATAATAATAGTGCCTTTAGCTACGTAGGCACCGCGGCGAACACTGGTGCCACCTGGTACCATACGCACGCCATCGTCAGTGCTAAATTCTTGCGGTGCAAGGTTGTGCTTATCAACAAACCCGCCTGCAAACTCGGTGTTAGTGCCATTTTTAAAGGCTTCTAAAATGCCTTGTTTTACTTCTACGTTAGCTTCCCATTGGCCGCTTTCGTTTTGTGATGCTGCGCGTACTGCGCCCGATTCTAAATTATTTAGTAGTTCTAACCAGCTCATTATAAAAACCTGTGTTTAATGCCAAGATAAAATGGTGTCGTTTGCAGTGGTAATGCAATCGGTTTGCGTTAACTCAAGATGCGTTAAAGGTGGACGCAACAGTGGGCTATTTAAACGCCCTTGCTGGTGCATTAGCACTTTAACGGGAATAGGGTTTGCTACAGCAAATAGGCTATTGATAGCGCGAGTCCACTGAGCAAATAAATTGGGGTGTTGACCGCTTAGGCTGCGCTTTACAAATTCGTGTGTTTGCAAAGGCCATGCATTGGCCGCAACCGAAACTAAGCCTTTTGCACCTGCTTGGGCAAAGTAGGGCATAAGTGCATCGTCGCCACTGTATAGCGCTAAATTAGGCGCGGCTTGTCGGTATGCTTCAAATTGGGTGATGTTGCCACTGGCTTCTTTTAAAGCCCACAGTTTTGGGTGCGCTTTTAAGTTTTCAATGGTTTCGATAGGAATGCTTACACCGCTGCGCCCAGGTACGTTGTACAACATACACGGATGCGCGCTTTCGTTTAATAAGCTTTCGTACCAATGTGTTTGACCTACAGCCCCTGGTTTTGCATAAAGAGGCGAGCCTAATAAGTAGCTGTGAATAGGTAATTGGTTACAGTAGCTAACCCATTCTTTTTGTTGGGCCAAGTTACTACCACCAACAGCAACCATAAGCGGTACACTGGGTTTTAATTGGCACACGTGCTCAACAATGCCTTGCTGCTCTTTAAGTGTAAGGGCTAAGCCTTCACCTGTGCTACCGAGCAGTAAAATACCGTTGTGTGCCGCTTCTTGTTCGCTAACAAGTGTTGTGAGCGTGTCGTAGTCAACATTACCTTGTTGATCAAACGGCGTAACAAGCGCTGTCCACAGTGCGTAGTCGTCTAAATTGAAGTTGTGAATCATCTCTTACGAACCTATAAGGTGTTCGAGATGTTAAGGAGGCTGTATGATGTGAGCCGCATTAACGTCGTTCGAACAGTATTCGAAGAGCGAATGGGCTTAAAATAATAGGGCGCACGGCCTTATTATTTAAGACCAGAAGCTCTCCACCAAACTAATAAGCTGCTCTAAAACAGCTATTGGTGACAGTCGCTAGGATTCAACCTAGTCGCCCGAAGTAATTGCTTCGCAAAAGCGTTTACCTCTCGGCGGTATTCCCCTCACATATGCTCACTGGAGTTTGCGCTCCTAACATACGCTACCTGAATAACGCACCTCTTCTAGCCCTTTGTATTTTGTTTAACCGCAAAAGGTTTAACAAAATACAATTTAAATAGGGTAATTGCGACGATTAAAACATTTTAGCCGTCTAGGTGTCAAGTTGCAGGATACAGATTAGTTCATCGAAAATGTGGGTGGTTACGTATTAGCTGCTTTTCTCGTAAACTAACCCTATGAGCAGTGATGAGGTATTTAATAAGTATGGAAAAATTTAGCGATATTTATAAGCGAGCAGTAGAGCGAAAAGGTTCTGAAAAAATGCTTAAGTTATTACTCGCAAAACCCTTATCTAAAAAAGCATTAAGCGCATTAAGTGACGACGATTGGCTTGAAGAGTTTACCCGTAAAGTATTTCAGAGCGGGTTTTACTGGTCGGTAATAAACAGTAAATGGCCAGGTTTTAGAGAGGTTTTTTGGCAGTTTAGTGTTGATAAATTACTTATGATGCCGCCCGATATGCTCGAGCAAAAAGCAACTGATGAGCGCATTATTCGTAATTATAAAAAGGTAAAAACAATTCCTGAAAATGCCTACATGATCCACGAAATAGCACAGCAACATGGCAGTTTTAGCCAGTTTGTAGCTAACTGGCCAGGCGATGACACTATTGGCTTATGGGCATATTTAAAAAAACACGGCGCCCGTTTGGGTGGAAATACTGGCCCGTATGCCTTAAGAGCGCTTGGTAAAGATACTTTTTTACTTTCGCGAGATGTAGAAAGTTACCTAAGAGCGCACAAAATAATCGATGGCGGCCTGCAAACTAAAAAATCGCTCACTGGCGCACAGGCGTTTTTTAACGAAATGCAACAGCAAAGTGGTTTGAGCCTGCAAGAACTTAGCTTAATTGTGGCTTACAGCGTGGGCGACAATCGCGTAGGCATAAGCCAACAAACAGAGGATTAACCATGAAACTAGTGCCAAGATACACAGACATAGCAGATAACTTCGCAATAGAGGACAGTCCATCAAACGTTGCTGCTGCGCAATTACTTTTGTGGAACGAAGCGTTAGCACAGCAGTTTAATATAGATGTTGAACCTGCGCTGCGCGCCAGTACTTTTGCTGGTAACGAGCCACAACCGGTAAATGCTGTAGCGCTTGGCTATTCTGGGCATCAGTTTGGGCACTTTTCGCCGCGCTTGGGTGATGGGCGAGCGCACTTACTGGGTGCTATCAGCGATGATAAAAATCAGCTGTGGGATATTCAGTTAAAAGGCTCAGGCGCCACGCCTTTTTCAAGAGGAGGCGATGGACGATGTGCACTAGGCCCCGCTATTCGCGAGTATATTATGAGCGAAGCTATGCATGGCTTAGGGATTAAAACCACGCGGTGTTTGGCTGTTGTCGGCACAGGCGAAGCTGTTTATCGTAATC
>NZ_AUTO01000242.1:0-10059 GCF_000498055.1 Pseudoalteromonas sp. TB51 | reverse complement strand
TGAATCGCCCCGTGTTTGCCAGAGACTCAATAACTTGAGAAACTGGAACTATGAAAAAATCAAATCGCTATACATCAGAATTTCGTGAACGTGCAATTAGGCTTGTTACCACACAACAGCATGAATACCCTTCTCTTTGGGCTGCGCTAGTATCGATTTCAGATAAACTGGGATGTACCCCAGAAACACTTAGAGCATGGGTCAAGAAATCTCAAGCTCAACCGTCTAAACCCTCTTCTAATACGCAATCAACTGAAGAACGCCTTGCCGTCTTAGAGCGCGAGAATAAAGAGCTCAAGCGAACGAATGATATCCTGAGGCAAGCTGCCGCTTTTTTCGCCCAAGCGGAGCTCGACCGCAAACAGAAGTAATAGTGGATTTTATTGATGCTTGCAGAGAGCATTACGGTGTCGAGTCAATTTGCAAGGAATTGCCGATTGCACCATCAACGTATTATTCTCATAAACAGATACAAAGAGAGCCTGAGCGACTGTCTAACCGCAAAAAGCGTGATGCTGAGCTGATAATACTCATTCGCGAAGTGTGGGAGGATAATATGTCAGTTTATGGTGCAAGAAAAATATGGAAGCAGCTACAGCTTGACGACCATCAAGTCGCCCGCTGTACAGTCGAACGATTGATGCGAGTTATGGGAATTCAAGGTGTTCGTCGGGGTAAAGCACATAAGACAACGATACCTGACGAGCAACAAGATAAGCCACTTGATTTAGTTAATCGTCAATTTACTGCTGAGCAGCCAAATCAACTTTGGGTAGCTGACATCACCTATGTTGCCACATGGAGTGGGTTTGTTTATGTCGCTTTCGTGATAGATGTTTTTTCACGATACATTGTAGGTTGGCGTGTATCAACGACAATGCACACAGAGCTTATTCTTGATGCGTTAGAGCAAGCTATTTGGCATCGTGGCAACCCCGAAGGGTTAATTCACCACAGCGACAGAGGCAGCCAATATTTGTCTATACGATACACTGAGCGACTTGCTGAAGCTGGAATTCAAGCGTCTGTAGGCAGTGTGGGTGACTCTTATGACAATGCATTGGCTGAAACAATAAATGGATTATTTAAAACAGAGATTATTCGCAGAAATGGCCCGTGGAAGAATGTTGATGCTGTTGAATACGCAACGTTAGAGTGGGTCAATTGGTTTAATAATCAACGCTTATTATCTTCAATTGGGTATATTTCACCAGCTCAATATGAAACAGACTACTATGATAATTTAAACGAGTCAGGTAAAGTGGCCTGACTTAAACAAACTGGTCTCCGATGAACTCGGGGCGATTCAACGTGTTTAAATAAGCTGTTGTGGTGGTTTATATAAAGAGTGAGTAATGGAGTTGTGGTGTTGGGTTTCGTTTCACTCAACCCAACCTACTAGAGAACCTTAGGAGAACCTTAGGGGTCAAATCTTGACTTCATACATCATAAATTATTTAGCTATTTATATTTGTCGAAACTTAAATAAGTTACTGTGTCGGATGGCGCTTTGCTTATCCGACCTACGCGTTTAAATAAGCTGGTGTGGTGGTTTATATAAAGAGTGAGTAATGGGGTTATGGTGTTGGGTTTCGTTTCACTCAACCCAACCTTGTATCTACGTAATATAACTTAACGCCGAGCAGCTTATCGCTTACAGCTAAGCACTTACAGCTGCCCTTGCGCTTTAGCTAATCCCTAAATACTTATGTACCTGCACTGATAAACGCCAGTTCTTGGCAATACAGGTGTCGATGGCTAATTTGGTGGCTGACACTTTTTGGCTTATTGGCTGTAAGTAAACAAGCTTAGGATTAACACCTGTTTTGGCAAATAGCGCTTCAAGCTCTTCTACGTGCTTTTGCATCGCTACTGGGTGCTTTATCTCGTTGGCGCGTTTCATGGCGCTGGTAAGTACTTCGTAGCCGCCGCGCATGTTAATTTTAGGCGATACGGTAACCCAGGTTTGCTCAGGGGCAAGTATTTCAAAGGTGCCGCTGGTTTCTATTTGTGTTGTAAAGCCGTTATCGTGCAATAGCTTACACACTGGGTTTAAATCGTACATACACGGCTCGCCGCCGGTAATTACAACATGCTTGGCTGTATAGCCACGCGATTTAAATAGCTCAAGTACTTGCTCGGCGCTGGCATCGGCCCAATGATCTGAATCGGCTTTTTTTTCTACCGTTTCATCAAGCGATACTTTGTACACGTTATCGACTTCCCAAGTTTGTTTAGTATCACACCATGCGCAGCCCACTGGGCAGCCTTGCAAACGCAAAAATATTGAGGGTGTGCCGGTAAAACTTGCTTCACCTTGGATGGTTTCAAACACTTCATTAATTTTGTACAAAAGAGATCTCACTTACTGCCTAGCTGCAAAATTGCTACTATAAAAGACGAAAAAGCGCTGCCCAAAAATTGTTATTTAAGCTGCGGCCGTGTAGTATATCGCGCCCTGATATAAACCTCTATTAAAACTAAAGAGCAATCCAGATATGACGCAAAAAGTAGTTGTTATTTATTCCGGCGGTATGGATTCGTTTACCGTATTAAATAAAGCCTTACAACAAGGCCATGATGTTTATGCCCTTTCATTTGACTATGGTCAGCGTCATGTTAAAGAGCTTGAAGTGGCTGCAAATGTGTGTGAAAAGCTTAATGTTCCACATAAAATTGTAGATATATCAGCTATTAACCAGCTTATTGGTGGCTCATCACTGACTGATGATATTGATGTACCAGAAGGTCATTACGAAGAAGAAAGCATGAAAAGCACCATAGTGCCTAATCGTAATATGATTTTGCTTTCGCTGGCGGTTGGTTACGCTGTGTCTTTAAAAGCGAGCAAAGTATATTATGGCGCGCATTCGGGGGATCATGCTATTTACCCTGATTGCCGTCCTGAGTTTGTGCAAAAAATGGATGATGTATGTCGTATTGCTAACTACGACGCTGTAGAAATTTTTAGCCCGTACTTAAATAACACCAAAATTGATATTTTAACCGATGGCATAAAAATGGGCTTAGACTACAGCCAAACATGGACTTGTTATAACGGACGCGAAAAAGCCTGTGGTAAATGTGGCGCCTGCCAAGAACGTTTAGAGGCATTTTCGCTTAATAACGTCACTGATCCAATCGAATACGAATAACCGCTAGTTACGGGGTTTTCAGTGAAAGTACGGTTAATTTATTAGCGCTGAACGCAAAAAGGCTATCATCACGATAGCCTTTTTTGTATTTGCTTGTAAATTACAACCAGCGTTTTACTTTGTTTTTATACTCTGTGAATTCTTGACCAAATAATTTGCTAAGCGCCCGCTCCTCAGGAATTATTTGAAAAAACGTTAAATAAGCAATAAACCCAGCAACACATAAAAGTGCCCACAGCGAACTAAGCCAAATACCCCAGCCAGCTAAAATAAACGCAAAGCCTACATACATAGGATTACGTGAAATTTTATATACACCACTGGTTACCAACTTTGATGCTTGCTCAGGCTTATTTGGATTAACTGTGGTGCGTGCAAGTTTAAAGCTCAGCACTCCGGCTATACAAAATGCGCACCCTATAATGACTAAGCTTGCTGCTAGGTAGGCAATAAACGCTGTAAAATCAATCACACTGTAATGGGCTATTAACGCCATAATGCCTGCAAAAACGAGCACGACAATAACCGGAGGTATTTTATTATTTAACATAGCAACTCACTGTATTGATTATAAAATAAAGTTCTATAAGTCTGTAAACACTATACCCGTTTGCATTAATACACAATTAAATACAAGGTTAACGCTGGCATAGAGCGCGTTAAAACTGCTGATTAAAGCAACACAATAAAAATGTTGGCTTTAAAGTCACACGGTTTAATCTCAAATAGACTTATTAATTATGCCATTAGTTATTAAACAATAACGCAGGTGTATCAATGATGAACACAACTCCACGCTGCAATCGACAAATAAAGTTACAATTGTCAGGTTTAACCGCTGCTAAATATGGTTATACTTTATGCAACAGTTAAAACTATAAAAAGGAAGTGGTTATGTCAGGCACTACAATGATAGTACTTATTGTGCTTATATCGGTTGGCTCTGGGGTTATTTACGATATGTACAAAAAGCACCTTGAATTTAAACACAAAATGCAAGATAGCAACCAAGATGCAAATAAACAACTGGCCGAGGTAAGTGCGCAAGTGGTTGCTTTAAAAGAGCGCGTGCAGACGCTTGAGGCCATAGTGACAGACTCAAGCTACACCACAAAAGAAGAAATTAACCGCCTTTAAAAACGATATAAATGTGCATTTTCTGGCTGCTCTATACCGTGGGCAGCTAAAAACCCATCTATAGCTTGGCCGCAACCTTGTGGCGCACGCGAACTATCAATTTCAAAATTAAGCTTATTTGCATGTTGCTTGCCAAGCGAGCACAGCCCCAACACTTTTGGCGAGCGCATTGCCACACTTAGCGCACCTATTTTTTCTACGCAATTGTGTTTACTAAATCGGGCAAACCCTTGGTATTTAAATTGCTCACTCACATACTCATTACTAATATCAACCAGGGCATTAATAAAGCCATGTAAAAAGCTATTTGCGCTGCTATTACTGGTTAAAAATGCAAAGGTTTTATTATTAAATTCAGTAAGCTGGCAAGTGTTGCAGTGTAATTTTAAGGTGTATAACCACTGCTGCGAGCTTAGTTGCTGCATAGCACTTAGCGATACCTTAGCACCTGCAAATACTACCCGTTTTAATAACTGCTCAATAGTGCAATGTTGCTCATTGCTCTGCGGCGCGTGTGCAATAACAAGCTCTGCATTTTGTGCCATAACCGGTAAATCATGATGATTATTAAATGGCGTGCTGGTAGTATTATTGCTGTGAGTAAGTTGAAACAGCTCTCTTACCTCGTGCTCTCGCGCTATTTTAAGCGCTAAAAACGCTGTTTGAATAAGCTCGGAGGTTGGTAAGTTTTCCTCTACTATCCAGCGCCTGCCAAACAGTAATTTTTTTGCTGTGCCCTCACCCGCGTAACTACTGGTTTTGTAATTATCGGGGCTGAGTACGGCAACTTGTAAATAAATTTGTTGATCTTTTTGTGCAGCAAGCACTCTAAAGTGCGCTGAAAAACTTATATTTTGAAGCACTTGATTAACGCTTTGTAAGGTGTGTTTATAGCGTAAAAAGTGCTGTGGAACTATCCAGCTGTTATTAGCAAGTTGCACTAATGGAGCATACGAAATTGGCTGCTCGTAGCTGTTTTGCCATTTTTGCTCTGCACTGAGCAGCGGCTCAATGCGACTTTTTTTATCTGACATACATAAACCAAATAAACTCGCGCAAGGCGATATAATCTATGTTGATGTTACGTTTTTGCGCCTTGCATTAGATCACACTATCAGCGCTAAATAAGCCATTTTTAAGCGTCGCTGAGCTTTTTATAATCTGTTATAACTTTTTGATAATAAAGCTCATCTTTATTAAGCATTTTATTATAATGAGTGAGTAACTGTTTAAGGTATTGCCTGTGCGATGCATGATTTAAATCCCACATGCTGTTACCGGTAAATGTGAGCAACGCCGTGCTACGTTGACTTACCTCTATAAGCTCATAATAGCGGTTGTTTTCAGTGATTAATTGCTCGCTTTCTAGGCCAAAGCCTAATTTGGCTAAACCACTGCGCAAATGATAAGTATGGTGTATAGGGCAAACTATAAAGCGGGTGCTTGCTACAGATGCAGCGCAATTGTTTTTAATAATGCCAGTAACAAGTTTTAGTAACAGCTCGCCGCCAACACCTGCAATAACCACAGTATTTAACGCATTTGGAACGAGCTTTATTTCTCTTACATCTTGGCAATGTACTTTATATTGCGCATTACTTGGCAGTGTTTGGCTAATATTTGTAAGGTGCTCGCTCAGCTCGGCCATTATTTTATCTACCACATCGACAAAATTAACCTGTTTTGCAGCGCGGCGCTTTAATAGTGCAATGCCTAAGTAACCATGATCGCAGCAGCAATCCCAAATTACATCAACGGGGTCAGTAATTAACGCATTAATTGCGTTTAAACGCTTACTCAGTTTCATTTAATACCAATTAGCTTAATTAAGTGATCTATTTTGAGGCTGGAAAAACGTGTTGATAGCTAGGCAAAAAATTCGCTATTTAGTTGTTCTAAATGAGAGTTTTTTAACACAGATAGCGACACGTTTAGCCCCTTAAAATGATTAAGTATTATTGCGAATTGGTATAAGTTGCGGTATGCGCCGTTTTATACACTAACGCTTTTAAGCTTTTATTGCTGTCTACTTCTACAAAACGGGGCGTTGGTGCAAGGCGCTCAACAAATTCTATTGCTCCTTGGGTGTGCTCGTTTATTAAAGCTTTAAACGCATCTTCGCTAAGCTCTGGGCTATTAGCGCATAATAAAAGCTGTGTGGTATCGCACAGTAGTTCGGGTAATCTGCGCAGTACCTTTTGGTAATCTTTAGTTAGAATAAAGCTGCCCTTTTGAAAGCTTGGCGGGTCTACAATAATTAAATCAAACGGCGCTGCTTTTTTTAATTTACCAAATGACTTTAAAATATCGTGCGGTAAAAAACTCACTCCGCGCTCAAAACCATTAAGTTGGTGATTTTGCTTACCTACTTTAAGTACGCCTTTGCTCATATCCATGTTCATAACGTGATCAGCCCCGCCTTGCATTGCCGCAAGCGAAAAACCACACGTGTATGAAAACAAATTAAGTACTTTTGCATGTTTACTATTGGCAGAGACAAACTCACGCCCACTTCGCATATCGGGGAATATTCCGGTGTTTTGGCGGCTTGTTAAATCCACTAAAAAACCAATGCCGTTTTCTTTTACCACATGTGGCGAGGGAAGATTACCATGCACTAAACGATTACTGCTTTGTACACCCGCGCGCTGTTGATACACCAATGCAGATATTAATTCAGGGTGATGCTGTTGCGCCCACGCCCAAAGGGTACTGGTCAGTGTATTTAACGTGGCTTCGTCAATTTCATCGTACGAAATTAAAAACAAGCTTGGCGGATAAAAGTCTAAATTAATATGGCTTAGCGATGCCACGCTATGGCCGCGGCCATGAAATACGCGGCATAGTTCGTTTTGTAGTAATGGCGCATCTTCAAGCGCGCTTATTAGGGGCGAAAAATCGGGTGTCATTTAGTTAATCAACTGTTGTTGTAGTTCGTGTATTTCGTCGCGTACAGACGCGGCTTTTTCAAATTCAAGGTCGCTGGCATAAGCATGCATTTTGCTTTCAAGCTGTTTAATTTGTGAGGCAATTTCTTTAGCACTGAGTATTTTTTTAGACTCTTTACGTACCAGCTTAAGGTTATCTTGTGGTGCGGCTTCTTCGCCCACATCCATAATATCGGTGATCTTTTTAACCAAGGCTTGCGGCTCAATGCCGTGCTCTATATTAAAGGCGTGTTGTATTTCGCGGCGGCGCTGCGTTTCGCTAATCGCTTTTTCCATCGATTTAGTGACTTTATCGGCGTATAAAATGGCGCGCCCGTCGAGATGACGTGCAGCACGACCAATGGTTTGAATAAGCGAACGTGCCGAGCGTAAAAAGCCTTCTTTATCTGCATCTAAAATGGCAACTAGCGCCACTTCTGGCATATCTAGGCCTTCTCTTAATAAGTTAATACCTACTAACACATCAAACACACCGGCGCGTAAATCACGAATTATTTCAACGCGCTCTACTGTGTCTATGTCTGAGTGCAGGTAGCGCACTTTTACGTTGTGCTCGCTTAAGTAATCGGTTAAATCTTCCGACATGCGCTTGGTAAGCGTAGTAACCAGTACTCGCTCCCCTTTTTCTACACATTTATAAATTTCTGAGAGTAGATCATCTACTTGGGTGCTTACAGGGCGTATTTCTATTTCTGGGTCTAACAGGCCAGTTGGGCGTATAACTTGCTCTGCTACTTCGCCTGCGCTGCGCTCTAATTCAAAATCACCAGGCGTTGCCGATACATAAATCGTTTGCGGTGCTATGGCTTCAAATTCTTCAAAGCGCAATGGGCGGTTATCCATCGCCGATGGCATTCTAAAGCCATATTCAACTAGGTTTTCTTTACGGCTTCTATCGCCTTTATACATGGCACCAATTTGCGATACGGTTACGTGCGATTCATCGATGATCATCAATGCATCATCAGGAAGATAATCGAGTAATGTGGGTGGTGGATCGCCCGGTGTACGCCCCGACAAATAACGGCTGTAGTTTTCTATGCCCGAGCAATAACCAAGCTCGGTCATCATTTCTATGTCGTATTGTGTACGCTGCGCTATGCGCTGCTCTTCTACTAATTTATTGGCACTTAATAATTGTGCTCTGCGTTCTTTAAGTTCAGCTTTTATTTTTTCTATGGCATCAAGAATTTTTTCGCGAGGCGTTACATAGTGCGTTTTAGGGTAAATAGTGGCACGTACTATGTGTTTTTCTACCGCACCTGTAAGGGGATCAAAAATACTAAGGCGCTCTATTTCGTCATCAAACATTTCTACGCGTACTGCATAGGTGTCTGACTCGGCAGGAAATATATCAACAACTTCGCCACGTACACGGTAAGTACCACGGCTAAAGTCAATGTCGTTACGGGTATATTGCAGCTCAGCTAAACGGCGCAGCATATCGCGTTGGTCGACCTGTTCGCCTACTTTTAAAAGCAGCATCATTTTCATGTATGAGTCGGGGTCGCCCAAACCATAAATAGCCGACACAGAAGCCACTATTATGGTATCGCGGCGCTCAAGCAATGCCTTAGTAGCACTTAAACGCATCTGCTCTATGTGCTCATTAATAGAGGCATCTTTTTCTATAAACGTATCGCTGGCAACCACGTAGGCTTCTGGCTGGTAGTAATCGTAGTAAGATACAAAATACTCAACTGCATTATTAGGAAAAAACTCTTTCATCTCTCCATATAACTGTGCCGCTAGTGTTTTATTATGCGCCATTATTATTGTTGGGCGATTTAAATCGCTAATAATATTGGCCATGGTAAATGTTTTACCTGTACCTGTAGCACCGAGTAAGGTTTGATGCGCAAGCCCGGCTTCTAAGCCTTCTTCAAGCTGTTTAATCGCTGTGGGTTGATCGCCCGCGGGTTTAAATTGTGACTTTAGCTCAAAGTGATCACTCATTCATTTACTCCGTTACCGTGTTACTGCATATTGCATCTAGCTCTTTTACAAACCATTTGTACGCGACTAACCCTGTGAATACATTACCGATTGCAGCGCCAATAAATAAGCCAATTAAGCCACCTAGCATACTGCCTACATAAGCAAGAGGCAGGTAAAACACAAACAAACGAATAATACTTAAAAACAATGCATTCATAGGTTTGTGTAAAGCATTAAACGATGAGTTTGATAAAATGATCACCCCTTGAAAACCATAACTTAGCGGTATGGTGTATATAAAGAGCTTAATAACATCGATTACAGCTTGTTCTTTACCAAATAATTGGCTTATTACCCCTGACAGCGCAATGAGTAAAATATAAATAGCAAATTGCCATATCATCACAAATTTAAGCGTACCAATGTACGCCTCTTTTACGCGGCCTAATTTACCTGCCCCAAAGTTTTGGCTAACAAAAGGAGGCAATGTCATCGACAAGGCCAGCACTAAAATACTGGCAATTGATTCGATACGGCTGCCCNCACAGCCATTGCTACTGGGGTAAGCATGTTAGCCCCCGCTGCGGGTAAACCTATTTTAAGTACTTTTTTAATTGCACTTGCCGCAGTTTGATTACCGGCTTTTAAGCTTAGTAGTCGCTTTTTAACGCCCAGCACATATAAAATAATAATAACCGCTACGCCCCAGGCAATAACACTGGCAATAGCGGCACCTTGAATGCCTAGTGCCGGTACTGGGCCCCAGCCAAATATCAAAATAGGATCGAGTATGGCATTAATAAGCCCTGCCCCACCCATTACTATGCTGGGTGTTTTAGTATCGCCACTGGCTCGTAATACCGAATTACCTATCATAGGGG